>CAMCBC010000008.1 GCA_945872775.1 Spirosoma fluviale
ATAGAGATCTGCTTCCTCTAGAGTAGTTTGATCTTTTTTGAAATTGAAGTACTCGGAAACAGGCCCTCCCTCATTCCAAGGGAGTTCATGTAGGGCTTGAAAATACTTGTGGTAATGCCAAATGCTGTGGTCGTGTTCCGTGTAATTGAGCTGAGTATAGATTTCTGCTTCCAATGGGAAGGGCTCTATGCTGTGGTAGAGTACAGGAACCTGGTTTTGCTCCGCCCAGATCAAGGCGAGCCAAGCATTCAGACCCGTGCCGAAACCTACTTCAAAGACCCGGATAGGAAATTTATTGGGATTGCGAGCGAGCCAAGAATCTAATCCATACAACATAAATACATGGATGGACTCCCGAAAAGCACCATGAAAGCTATGGTAAGTTTCCTGAAGTTCCTCGTGGTACAAGGTATGGGAACCGTCCTCGGTTGTAATGATTTTTACCTTACCCTGACTCATCGCTTATAGATCAATGCGGTGCAATAGGCGGCAATTCCTTCTTCCCGGCCCACAAATCCCAAATGCTCCGAGGTGGTGGCTTTGATGGATAAGGCATCTTCTTCTACCTGCATCACTGCTGCTAGGCAGGTTTTCATGGCGGGGATATGCGGATTGAGCTTGGGGATCTGCAAGCAGACGGTGCTGTCCAGATTGCCCAGTTCATAGCCTGCGCCTCGAACCATCTGCATCACTTCCTTCAAGAGGAGCTTGCTGTCGATCCCTTTGTATTTCGGGTCTTTGTCCGAAAAATGATAGCCAATGTTGCGCATGTTGGCCGCGCCAAGGAGTGCATCACAGATCACATGGATCAGTACATCGGCATCCGAATGGCCCACGGCACCTTTGGTATGGGGAACGCGTATGCCTCCCAACCAAAATTCATGGGTTTCACTCAACTGGTGTACATCGTAGCCAAAGCCGATTCGAAATGGAGTCATGGGTTAGATCGATTGGTAATACAAAACAGATGCTTGGTCCTCCCGAAGCAAGCGCTGTGCCCAAGATGAAAGTTGGGCGGTGGAGCAAGAAGCTTTTTGTTCAAATTCCTGCCAATATAGTTGAGGATCGCCTAAATGTGCATAGTAAGCAAGGTTCATCGCACGATTTAAGAGTTGGATGGACTCGTAGGTCTTCATCGCCTCTGACTGATTTTTGATTTTTTGAAGGGAAGTATCCGAGATTTCTTCCTGGATAAAATCATTCAACACTGCATCTAGCGCCTCTTCCGCCTCTTTGGCTGATAGTCCCTGTTCCATTTTGCCGGAAAAAACGAGCAGGCCAGGATCTACGGATCCCGTGATGTAGGCGCCAATGGAGGCAAAGATTTTTCCATTTTTCACCAGCCGCTGCTCCAAGGGGGAGGATTTGCCTCCGCCCAGCAAGTCACTGATCAAATCTGCCTCCAGGTACCCCAGGTCTCCTTTTGCTGGCATTTTGAAAACTTTATAGAGGGCATCAGTCGGTACTTTGGCTTGTATTTCTAAGCTCTTTTTCTGGGTTTGTACCGGCTCAGTGAGGATGGTCGAAGGACTTTTTTTCTTGGAAGGGATAGGGCTAAACCATTTTTCAGCCAATCGAGCCACTTCTTTTTGGCTGACATCTCCGGCCACTACCAGGATGGCATTGCCTGGATGGTAATGCTCTTGGTAAAACTCCCAGATGGATTCGCGGGTGTATCCTTCAATGTCTTCTAAGCTTGCACCAATGGTGGGCCAGCGGTAGGGGTGTACTTCGTAAGTCAATCGCCGAAGATGATGCCAGACATCTCCATAAGGAGGGCTGAGGTAGCGTTGCTTGTATTCCTCTAAAACTACTTTTCGCTGCGTCTCAATCGTTTTTTCCGTAAGGCTGAGATGGGCCATGCGATCGGACTCTAGCCAAAAAGCAGTTTCCAGGTTGCTGGAAGGCAAGGTCATGTAGTAATTGGTGATGTCAGGACTGGTAAAGGCATTGCAGGAACCTCCTACGCGCTCCAGTTCCCGATCAAACTCTGGAACATTTGCTGAACTGCCAAACATCAAGTGCTCAAAAAAGTGGGCCAGCCCAGTTTTCCCTGGTTTTTCAAATCGGGAGCCCACCTTGTAAAGCAGGTTGAACACCGCGATCTTGGAGCTGGAATCCTCATGGACGATGACCTCCAGTCCGTTGTCTAAAAAAAAGCGATGGGAATCAAACATGCTGTGCAGGTGTAAAAATGCGAGTAATCGGATTCTGGAGGTGCTTTGAATACAATTCTGAAACGCCCCTCAAATTTTGTTTTCCGCCATTGCTGTAAGAAGTCCTAATTTTTACAAAAAAGAACGAACTTTGGGCGGTTTCGCTAAGTTAGCGCTCTGAGTCAGACTTCTCAATCACCTTGATGAAAAAACACTGTGTAGATCTGAAAAAAACAGGTCAGTTTTCCCAATTTTTTCTGGATTACCTAGGGGGCAAGGAAACACTCCGTTCGTTTTACTCCCATGAACCCAAATTGGAAAGTTTTGATGCCGCAATTAAGGCCAAGCAATTTTCAGCTGACAAGCGCCAAATCTTGGTGGAGGTATTGGAAAGTCAGTATGCAGGGATACCACTTGCTTCTGCTGCAGCAGAGCAGCTCGAGGCACTCCGTGATGAAAAGACATTTACCGTAACTACGGGGCATCAGCTCAACTTATTTACTGGTCCGCTTTATTTTATCTACAAATTGATTTCCACAATCAATTTGGCAAAGCGCCTGCAAGAGCGGCATCCGGATTACCGCTTTGTGCCGGTGTATTGGATGGCTACAGAAGACCACGATGCTGCTGAAATCAATTATTTTAAACTCGATGGCCAAACCTACCGTTGGGAGACTTCCCAAAAGGGAGCGGTTGGGGATTTTGAACTGGATTCCTCCTTTCAAAACTTCTTAAAGGGCTTGGGATTTGCGCCTGCAGTGTTTCGGGATGCCTATTCCCAAAGTGCCACACTCGCGGAGGCAGTTCGAAAGTATGTAAATGAATTGTTTGGCGCTCAAGGCTTGGTAGTCCTAGATGCGAATGAGGGGAGGTTGAAGCAGGAGTTTGCGGAGGTGATGTCAGCTGATCTATTTACCCAGCAACCCTTTGCGGCAGCGCAAGCAAGCACGCAGGCTTTGGAGCAGCTGGGCTACGGCTCACAGATTTACCCAAGACCGATCAACCTATTTTACTTAGACAAAGGCACACGAGAGCGAATCGAACGGGATGGTGAAGAGTTTATTGTACTCAATACCGAGTTGCGGTTTTCTGCAGAAGAAATCAAAGCCTTGCTTCAGGAGCATCCAGAGCGCTTCAGCCCAAATGTGGTATTGCGACCTGTTTATCAGGAATGTATTTTACCTAACCTAGCCTACTTGGGTGGCCCTGCTGAGGTGGTGTATTGGCTGCAGCTCAAAGGAATCTTCGATCAATTTGGGATTCCTTTCCCCGTGTTGCTGCCCCGGAATTTTGCAGTGCTGATCCCTGCGGTGATCCAAAAAAAGATCACGCAGCTCGGATGGGAACCAGAACAACTCTTTCAGCAATTTGAAGCATGGAAGAAGGACTATGTGCAAAGCTCCTCCACGATTGACTTTACGCTTGCAGGGCCTCGGGCCCAAGTTTCTCAACTCTTCAAGGACTTAGCGAATCAATCCCATGTATTGGATGCGGGCTTGCCAAAAGCCTTTGCAGCTGGGGAAGTACGCAGCTTGAAGATCCTGGAGCAGATGGGGGTGAAGCTCCGCAAAGCGGAAGAGCGAAGGCTGGAAGTGGATTTACTGCGTGCCAAATCCGTGTTCGAATTTCTTTCCCCAGGAGGAAGTCCTCAGGAGCGCGTGGTCAATTTTCTTCAGTTTCAATTGGCACAGCCGACTTTGGTTGAAGAACTGAGCGCGAGTTTTGATCCATTTGATTTTCAAATGCAGGTATTCCACTTGAAATGAAGACTAAAAAAGAACTCCGACAATCTTACCGGCAGCGCAGAAAGCAGCTTAGTTCCCAAGAGGTGAATGATTGGTCACGAAAGATTGCGCAACAGCTGGCACATTGGTTAGCTGGAAAGGCTGATATCGAGCATTTTCATTTGTTTTTCCCCATTGCTAAATTCAACGAAGTAAACACCTTCTATATAAAAGACCTTTTGGAGGGACAAGGAAAGGTCTTGTACACTTCCCAGGTAAATCGCGAAGGAAGCCAATTGGATACCTTGAAGCTTCCGCTGGATGCGGCCTTTTTTCTAGATGAATGGGGGATCCCAGTTCCTCAGGAGTCTTTGCGTGTATCTCCAACGAAGGTGCAAGTGGTCCTAGTTCCTTTGCTTGCTTACGATTTGAAAGGGAATCGATTGGGATTTGGGAAAGGGCATTACGATACGTTTTTGGGTAGTTTGCCGCAATCGGTCATCAAAATAGGCTTGAGTTTTTTTCCTCCTGAAGCGGCACTCCCTGTTGAATCCCATGATATCCCACTTAACTATTGCTTCACACCAGAGCAGGTTTGGGTGTTTGCAACTTAGGTTTTGTAGGATTTGCTAGGTTGGCGGGCTTCAGAACTATGTCCTTCCCGAATAAGAAGGGTTAGGATTAAAAACCAATTTTTATTTTGTGCATAACCCTAGCATCATCTAGCAGCGAGTTGCCTTTCTGGAAAAAAAAGAGACTAATTTTTTCTGTTTAGTCAAAAATACGACCGTTGATTGGCAAAAGCGTAAAAAAACTGCCATTTTTCGAATAATTTTGATCACTTTACCCAATTTTTCAAAATTCGCTTTGTTTTGTGTGGGCAGATCTTGTTTATTTTAGAATTATATAATGTTATTTACTTAAAAAGTTCATTTTTATTTGTCAAAGGTTTCTTTAAGGTAAATTTTAGCAGTCCAAAAATTTTTTTATTCACAATTTCGATTTTTTTTAAATTTCGTTAAATCGATTAAGGCAAAATAATATTTTGATAACATTAAAAAAATATATCCAATCCGTTAATTTTTGTTAATCAGGGGTATAAAAGCCAAATTTTTCGCCTTTTCGAGGTTTAGGGCCTTTTTTCCACTTCTTTTGAAATTACCAACAAATGATTTTTCTTTACAGATCAACTAAACTAAACACCTTATGAGAAAAGCTTTACTCTTTGTTGTTGCGGTTTTCACCATGGCCCTCAGTTTTGAGGTGTCAGCGCAGCAACGGGTAATTACCGGCAAGGTAATTTCCGAGGAAGACGGTCTAGGGTTGCCAGGTGCAACGGTTCTCGTGAAAGGTACGACAGTGGGTACTACCACCGATTTGGATGGTAATTACTCCATCAACGTACCAGCGGGATCCGATGTATTGATTTTCTCTTTCGTAGGCCTTAAGGCTTCCGAAGAGGCAATCGGTAACCGGTCCGTAGTCAATGTAACCCTCGCTGTCGATGCAGCTCAACTATCCGAAGTGGTAGTAACAGCGATCGGTATCGAAAGGGAGAAAAAAGCACTGGGTTACGCAGTAACTTCAGTGGACAATGCACAACTGGAAAATCGTCCAGAATCTGACGTTGCCCGCGTATTGCAGGGTAAAGTACCAGGGGTAAACATTACCTCAACAAACGGTATGTCAGGATCTGGTACTAACATGATTATCCGTGGTTACAAATCAGCAACTGGTAACAACCAGCCTTTGTTCGTTGTGGATGGTGTTCCTTTTAACACTTCTACTAACGCGCAGAACGGATTTACAACTGGTGGTGCTACTACCTCTTCTCGTTTCTTGGATATCGATCCAAACAACATTGAGAGCATGTCTGTATTGAAAGGTCTTTCTGCAACTGTACTTTATGGTGACCAGGGTAGAAATGGTGTAATCTTGATTACTACCAAATCTGGTGCATCTAAGCGTAAAGCTGCTGAAGTAACCATCAACCAGTCTGTATTTACCAACGAGGCGGCTTCTTTGCCAACTTACGGTCAAGTTTACGGCAACGGTTTCCAGCAGGCTCCAGGTTTCTTCTTCTCTAACTTCGGTCCGAGAATGGATACTGGTTTGCTAATCAATCACCCGTATGCTACTTCTTCAGTTGCTGCTGTACGTGAAGCCTTCCCTCAGTTCTGGGTGGATGGTAAAGTAGGCGGTACTCCAGTGAAGTACGAATACAAAGCGTACAAAGATCCTTCTGAGATTTTCTTCAGACAAGGTTTGATCTCCAATACCTCTATTCAAGTAGCAGGTGGTGGTGACAAGACTGGATTCAATGCTAGCTTTGGTTACACAGACGAGGAAGGTTTTGTGCCTGGTAACGAATTGAAGAAGTACAACTTCGGTTTAGGTTTGAATTCTGCGATCAGCGACAAGCTTTCCGTAAACTCTTCCTTTACTTTCGCAATTACAGATCTAATTTCTCCTCCTGCCAACTCATCTTATGGTTCAGGATCTGATATTCCTTCTGTATTCGGACACGTATTGTTTACCCCACGTTCTGTGGATTTGGAAAACCTTCCGTACGAAAACCCAGTAGATAAGAGCTCTGTATATTTCAGAGGTGGTAACGATATCACTAACCCGAACTGGTTGGTAAGATATTACAAGAACACTTCTGATGTGAAGCGTTTCTTCAACTCTACTTCTTTGAACTATGACTTCAACGACAACTTCTCTATGACGTATCGTTTGGGTCTAGATACTTACTCTGAATTGCAGGAGATCTTGTACAACAAAGGTGGTGCTACTTCCAACTTGGCAACTCGTAATGGATATTACAGAACAATTAACATCAACAACACCATCTGGAACCAAGACTTGATCTTGAACTGGAAGAAGGATCTTTCTGAAAAAATCGGAATGAGTGCCTTGGTTGGTGCTAACTCTCGTTTTGACTCTTACATCCAGTCTGGTGTTGCTTCTCAAGGTCAATTGGCCTTCGGATTGTTCAGACACTCTAACTTCGCTAACTCTTCAAGCAACGATGCCTATTCAGGTGGTAGCATGAACTATGGTGTAGACGAGCGTAGATATGGTGTGTACACCAACATTACCATTGACTATTCTGATTACTTGTTCTTGAACTTGTCTGCTCGTAATGACTGGACTTCTACTGTAGAGAAAGAGAACAGAAGCATCTTGTATCCAGGAGGTTCTATTTCCTTCATTCCTACTACTGCATTTGACTGGAAGTCTTCTACTGTAAATGATTTGAAATTCAGATTTGGTTACGGTACTTCTGCAGGTTATCCTAGCCCATACAGCACACGAAATGTATTGGCACAATCTGCTAGAGCATTCGATGTAGGAGGAGCAGTGACTACAACTCACGCAGTATCCAACACCTTGGGTAACCCGAACTTGAAGCCTGAGCTTCATGGTGAGGCGGAATTCGGTGTGGAAGGTGTGATGTTCAACAACAAGTTGCGCTTTGACATCTCCCTTTATGAGAAAAACACGAAAGATTTGATCACCAATGCTCCAATTGACCCAGCTACAGGTTTTACCGGTACTGCAATTAACATTGGTCAGATCAGAACTCGTGGTGCTGAATTCCAAGCTACAGTAACTCCAGTATCTACTGCTTCTGGATTTGAGTGGAATTCTACCATCAACTGGTCTACTTACAGAACTGAAGTAGTTGAATTGGGTGGTGGATTGGAAGAAGTAGTAGTCGCTGGATTTACCGATTTGGGTAACTTCGCGGTTCCTGGTCAGCCATTCAACATCATCAAGGGTATTGGTTTTGATAGAGATCCTGCTACAGGTCAGCCTATCATCCTTTCTTCTGGTGTTCACAAGCCAACCAACGAGCCTGTAGTATTGGGTGATCCAAACCCAGCTTGGACTGGTTCATTCATCAACAGCTTTACTTACAAAGGATTTACCTTGAGTGCGATGATGGAATACCGTCACAAAGGTGTGATTATGTCAAACACTGTAACTGCTACTTTGGCTCGTGGTGTAACCAAGGATCCAGTAGCTGACCGTGAATTGACTTTCATCATGCCAGGTGTAAGACAGGATGGTACCAATGCAGACGGAACTCCTCGTTACATTCCAAACGACCGTCAAATCTCTGCGGCTGATTACTTCTTCTCTGGTTACCAGGGAGCAACAGATGAGCCTAACGTATTTGATGGATCTATGATCCGTTTGAGAGAAGTTTCTTTGGCGTACAACTTGCCAAGTTCTTTGGTTTCAAAGACTCCATTCAAGAAAGCTTCTTTCGCGGTTAGCGGTACTAACTTATGGTTCCTTGCGCTGAACTTCCCACCAAACATGAACTTCGATACTGACGTATTGGGTACTGGTGTGGGTAACGGACTTGGATTTGATTTCGTAACAGGACCTAGCTCTCGTAGATTGGGTGGAACGTTGACTCTTACATTCTAACTCCAAACTGAACTAACAATGAAAAGATTTATATATGGACTGACGCTAGCTGCCGGAATGGTTTTGGCTACGTCATGTACGGATAAACTGGACGAGCTATTGGAAAACCCGAATGCAGTTAACGCAACTACTGCATCTCCAGATTTCCTTTTGAACAGTATCCAGTTGAGCTACCAAAGTTTATGGTATGGTGTATCAGATCGTGGTGCGCGTTTGACGCGTCAAATCAACCAGGGATCTGCTTTGTATGAAGCAGCTTATTCTGCTGGTGCTACCAATGGTACTTGGTCAAATGCGTATGCGAGCATCTTGGCTGATATTAACTTCTTATTGCCTTTGGCTGAGAAGTCTAATCTTCAGCGCCACATGGGTATAGCAAAGACAATCAAGGCTATGGTCTTGATGGATCTAGTGGATACCTACGGAAATGTTCCTTACACTGAGGCAATTGATCCATCAAACTTCAGCCCTAAAGTGGATGAAGGATCTACAGTTTATGCAGCTGCATTGAAACTATTGGATGAGGCTTCTGCACACTTTACTGCAACTACTTCTGGTGGTACGCCTAACGATTATTTCTACGCTAGAAATTATACGCGTTGGAATAAGTTGGTGAACACGCTGAAGTTGAAGTACCACCTAAACACTCGTTTGGTGAATGCGGATGCTTCTAAGAATGCGATCAATGCGTTGATTGCAGCAAATGCACTTATCGGAACTGGTGAAGATTTCGTCTTCCGTTTTGGTACTACTGCTGCAGATCCAGACTCTAGACACCCTAAGTTTGCAGGTCAGTATACTGCAGGTGGTGGTGACTACCAGTCTACGGACTTCATGCACCACTTGACTGTGGAGAAAGGTTTTGACGATCCACGTGTACGTTATTACATGTACCGTCAGACTTTGACCAACACTACCAACGTAGATGAGCAAGAGTGTATCTCTCAGATCGCTCCTCCACACTACTTAGTAGGCAACTATCCTTATTGTAACCCAGCGGGTAACAAAGGCTATTGGGGTCGTGATCACTTGGATCCAGACGGTATTCCACCAGATGGTTTGAAGCGTACAGCTTATGGCGTCTTCCCTGCAGGTGGTCGTTTTGACAACGGTTCTGGAGTTCCTGTAAACAACCCTGCTTTAGGTATGCGTGGTGCAGGTATTCACCCAATCATGTTGGCTGCTTATGTAGACTTCATGTTGGCTGAGGCTGCAATCACCTTGGGTACTACTGGTAATGCAAAGACCTTGTTGCTATCTGGTATCAAGAAGCACATGGATTACGTTCGAGCATTCGCAGTGGCAGGTACAGAAAGTGCGCTTATCAACACATTCGAACCAGCTGCTACTTTCACTACCCGTGTGACCAACTACCAGAACTATGTGGGAGCACAGTTTGATGCAGCTGCTACAAACGACACTAAGATGAATGTGGTAGGTAGAGAGTACTGGTTGTCATTGTATGGCAACGGTATGGAATCTTTCAACTTGTACAGAAGAACAGGCAAGCCTGCTCGTATGCAACCAGGTTTGGAAGCGATTACAGGACCTTTTGTGAGATCGTTCTTGTATCCTAACAACTACATGGTAACCAACACCAAAGCGGTGCAGAAACAGAATCTAGCGACTCAAGTGTTCTGGGATAAGAATCCTGCTTCACCTTGGATTTATTAACCTTATAAATTAGAAAATATGAAAACGCTAAAATATAGTTTCGGCTTATTGGCAATGGCAGTCATCTTTCTAAGCTCTTGTCGTGACTTTGTGGAACCAAACGTTCCTTACAAAGATTTCGATACGGGAGCTTACTTGAGAACTATTGCTAGAACAAGCACTACGTTAAACTTCTTCGATTTGGCAAACTCCAAGTTTGCGTTGACCATCGAAGCAGTAGACAAAGAAGACGGAAAGACAGTAAAAACTGTTGAAGTACGTGTACGTCACAGACGTTTAATCCCCGGTGTAGGTTTGAAATATACCCCTGCCACTGATGTATTGGTGAAGACGCTTCAAGCATCTGATTTCAAATCCAATACTACTTCTCGGTTCTTGAGAGCGGATATTGTGGTGACTGCTGCTGAGGCTATCGCTGCTGTTGGCTTGACCAATGCGGGTATCAGTGGAGGTGACGTATTTGAGTTCCGTTTGGTGTTGAACGACAAGTTTGGAAGAGTTTTCTCTTCTACAAACGTGACTACTAACGTAGCCGGTGCTCCTTTCTATGATTCTCCGTTCCAGTATCCAGTTTCTGTAGTTTGTCCTTCTGACTTGGCAGGTACCTATGCATATGATGCATTGGAGACCTTCTGCGGTAAGACATTCTCAGGTTCGATTACTTGGACTGCAGTTTCAGGAACTCCAGGTGCTTACACGCTTTCTGATGGAACCTTTGGTGCATGGAACGCATGTTATCCTGATCCATGGGGTAATGGTAACGTACGAATCAATGACGCTTGTGGTAAGTTGACCATGAGTGGAGCAGATAAGTATGGCGATAGCTACTCCATGACTTTCAAGAGTGCTACTGCTACTGTTCTTACCTTCGAGTGGAAAAACACTTACGGTGAGTTTGGTACTGTTGCTGTGAAGTCTAATGCTGGCAAGCCTTGGCCTGCTACTTTGAAGTAATACTTCCCTAGTATAGCATAGTAAAGGCCCCGCATTTGCGGGGCCTTTTTTTGTTTTTAAAGGTTGGAATGTCGTGGCTTCATTTGCGTTTTTGCATCCATTTATCAAGCCTTTTGATTTACTGAAGAGTTATGATTAGTTCTTCTTAGGGCTTTCTTTTTGGATCTTTCCTGAAGAAGTAATGCTGAATTTTCTATCGATTTCTGGATGTTGTGGACCAGTTTATTTGGGTTGCCTGTAACTGCAGCTATACTGGAATCTGCTAGATAAAACAGTTGTAAGTAAATGGCTTTTAGTTTTTGATGACTTAAGAATTAGTTTGGCCTGAATTAGTTTGCCAAGATTTTTTGAAATTTTTGATTATATATTCGCAAAAGCAAATAAGCAGTTTTTCAATTTAAATATTTCCATTTAGTTTTGGTGGTTATCAGATCGCACCATGGATAAATTCACCTATATCGCTAATGCCCATGTGGCCTACCTCGACGAGATGTACGCTGCTTACAAAAATGATCCTTCCAGTATTGATCCAAGTTGGAAGGAGTTTTTTGATGGCTTTGATTTTGCAATCACTCACTACGGGGAAGGGGCTGCGCCTAGCAGCTCGAGTGTAGAAGCTAAAACAACGGCTCTTTCTGGGACCATCATGCATGTGGAAAATCTCCCGAAAGAGATTCGTGTTCGTGCCTTGATCCATGCGTATCGGTCTCGTGCACATCTTAGATCAAAAACCAACCCTGTTCGTGAGCGTCGAGACCGGAAGCCTTTAATTGATCCAGAGAACTTTGGATTGGGAGCAGAAGACATGCAAACTGTGTTTGAGGCAGGAAAAGAAATTGGGATTGGTGCAGCCACATTAGCACAAATAGTAGATGCGCTCAAAACTATCTACGAAGGACCCATGGGTTTTGAATTTCTGTACATCCGAGATGCAGAAATGTTGGATTGGTTCAAGTCCAAAGTGGAGAAAGAAGCCTTGGCTTTTGCTCCTTCCCATGATGAGAAAAAGCGTATTTTGTTTAAGCTCAATCAAGCAGTAGTTTTTGAAAACTTCCTGCATACCAAATACCTCGGTCAAAAGCGCTTTTCCCTAGAAGGGGGCGAGAGTACCATTCCTTTCTTGGATGCCGTAATCAATACTGCTGCTCAGCATGGTGTGGAAGAAGTGATGATCGGAATGGCACACCGCGGCCGTTTGAATGTGCTTGCCAATATCATGGGCAAAACCTACGAGCAAATTTTTTCTGAATTTGAAGGCACTGCCAAGCCCGATCTCACCATGGGCGATGGCGATGTGAAGTACCACATGGGGTATTCTTCGGATATCCTTACTCCAGAGCAAAATAAGGTTCACCTGAAATTGGCTCCCAACCCTTCTCACTTAGAGGCTGTAGATCCTGTGGTTGAGGGCTTTTTGCGTGCGAAAATTGATCACGCTTACCTGGGTGATGTCAAAAAAGCACTTCCTATTTTGATTCATGGTGATGCCGCTGTAGCAGGTCAAGGGATCGTATACGAAGTCACCCAAATGGCTGGTTTAAAAGGTTACATTACAGGTGGTACCATCCACTTTGTAATCAACAACCAAGTTGGTTTTACCACGGACTTTGATGATGCACGTACCTCCATCTACTGTACCGATGTGGCTAAGGTGATTGATGCACCTGTCATTCACGTAAATGGAGACAATGCTGAGGCAGTTGTTTTTGCTGCAAGATTGGCTGCTGAGTTCCGTCAGAAATTCAACAAAGATATTTTTGTAGACATGGTCTGCTACCGCCGCCACGGACACAACGAGTCCGACGAGCCGAAGTTTACACAGCCTGAACTCTACAACATCATTTCCAAGCATCCTAACCCACGGGAGATTTATACAAAACGCCTCATCGAGCGAGGAGATTTTGACGCGAAGATTGCAATGCAGATGGATGAGGAATTCCGTCAGCTGCTCCAAGACCGCCTCAATATGGTCAAAGAAAAGCCACTTCCTTACCAAGCAACCAAATTTGAAACGGAGTGGGCAAACCTACGTCGCTCCAAGCCAGAGGATTTTGAGCAATCACCTGAAACAGGAATTACCCAAGAGCAAATCGAAAAAGTAGCCGAGGCCATCACCTTCATTCCAAAGGGCTTTAGACCAATCAAACAGATTGAAGCCCAAATGAAGCAGCGCAAAGAGATGTTCTTTGACACCAAAGAACTCAACTGGGCCTCAGCTGAATTGCTTGCCTATGGATCCTTGCTTTTGGAAGGTAAGACCGTTCGCCTTACCGGCCAAGATGTGCAGCGTGGCACCTTCTCCCACCGACATGCAGTCATTCATGATGCGAATACCAACCAGCCTTTCAACTCCCTTTTGGAAATGAAAGACCGAAAAGGGCAGTTTTACATCTACAATTCGCTTCTTTCTGAGTATGCAGTTCTTGGCTTTGAATACGGCTATGCCATGGCCAACCCACATTCCCTAACTCTTTGGGAAGGACAGTTTGGTGACTTTGCCAATGGTGCTCAAACCATGATTGACCAGTTTATCTCCTCCGGAGAGTCCAAATGGCAAAAAATGAATGGTCTGGTGATGCTCCTCCCGCATGGCTACGAAGGTCAAGGCCCAGAGCATTCCAATGCTAGACCAGAGCGTTTCTTGCAGCTCTCTGCAGAATACAATATGGTGGTGGCGAACATTACCGAACCGTCTAATTTCTTCCACTTGCTTCGAAGACAACAAGCCTGGGAGTTTAGAAAGCCATGTGTGGTCATGTCGCCCAAGTCCTTGTTGAGACATCCAAAGGTAGTTTCTCCTATCGCTGAGTTTACTTCTGGGCGATTTAGAGAAGTGCTTCCAGATTCTTTAGTAGATCCGAAAAAGGTAAAGCGAGTTGTATTGTGCACCGGAAAAGTGTATTTTGACTTAGAAGAGGCTAGAGAAAAGGAAAAAATTGCAAATGTGGCCTTGGTGAGATTGGAGCAGCTACATCCGCTACCAAAAACACAGCTGTTGGAAGTACTCAAATCCTACAAAGGAGCAGAGGTAGTCTGGGTACAGGAAGAGCCGGAGAATATGGGCTATTGGAATTACCTACTTCGCTTGCTCTATCAGGAGCTTCCGATGCGCGTGATTGCGCGGAAGCCAAGTGCTTCTCCAGCTACAGGCTACAACAAAGTACACGTAGAAGAACAAAAAACACTGGTGGCGCAGGCGCTAAGCCTTTAACCCCAGCTCCGTCCTCCATGCGGAGAATTACCAAAATCAAGCTGTAAAAAATACCAAGGGAGCTTTCCCAAGGCAAAAAATAAAAGACCATGAGCAAAGAAATGAGAGTACCTACTGTAGGCGAATCCATCTCGGAAGTAACCGTAGGACAATGGTTTAAGAAAGACGGAGACCAAGTTCAATTGGATGAGGTACTCTGCGAACTGGAGTCAGACAAGGCAACCTTCGAGTTTCCTGCTGAGGCGAGCGGGATCTTGCGCATCAAAGCCCTGGAAGGGGATACGGTAGAAATAGGCGGTTTGATCTGTGTGATCGAAGCTTCTGCTACTGCTGCAGCCTCCGCTCCAAAACCAGCGGCAGCTACTCCAGTAGTTCAGGCAGCCAGTCCAGCTGCGCCAAGCAGTGTCAAAGAGATGATTGTACCCACTGTGGGTGAATCCATTACGGAAGTGACCCTAGCCAACTGGCTAAAAAAGGACGGCGATTTTGTGACTTTGGACGAGATTATTGCAGAGGTGGATTCTGATAAAGCCACGTTTGAACTTCCAGCTGAAGCTACCGGCATCTTGCGTCAGGTAGCCAAAGAAGGAGATGTGTTGGAGATTGGTGGGCTAATCTGCCGAATCGAAGTGGGTGGCGCTACTGCAGCAGCACCATCACCTTCCACTGCACCAGTAGCCGCAGCGGTGTCTACTACAGAAAACTATGCCACAGGACATGCCTCTCCAGCAGCGTCCAAGATTTTGGCTGAAAAAGGAATTGAATCTGCTACCCTAGCCGGAACAGGCAAGGATGGCCGCGTGACCAAAGAAGATGCTCTTGCTGCTTCTGCACCTGTTGCAGTGGCTGCGCCTAAGGCAGCTCCGGCAGTTGCTGCTGCCCCTGTTGCATCGGTTTCTGGTGCTCGCGCGATCCGCAGAGAAAAAATGTCTTCGCTTCGCAAGACCGTATCTCGTCGCTTGGTGGCAGTAAAGAACGAAACCGCCATGTTGACCACCTTCAATGAGGTCAACATGAAACCCATCATGGACTTAAGATCCAAGTTTAAGGATCAGTTCAAAGAAAAGCATGGGGTAGGCCTAGGATTTATGTCCTTCTTCACGAAGGCAGTTTGCGTAGCCTTGCAGGAATGGCCTGCAGTCAATGCGCAAATCGATGGCAACGAACTCGTTTTCCATGATTTCTGTGATATTTCGGTAGCAGTATCTGCGCCTAAAGGCTTGGTAGTGCCTGTCATCCGAAATGCGGAAAACCTTTCTTTCGATCAAATTGAAAAAGAGATTGTGCGTCTGGCTGGAAAGGCTCGTGACAACAAGCTCTCCATCGAGGAGATGACGGGAGGAACCTTTACGATCACCAACGGTGGGGTATTTGGATCCATGATGTCTACACCGATCATCAACGCCCCACAATCTGCGATATTGGGCATGCACAACATTGTTGAAAGGCCGATTGCTGAAAATGGGCAGGTGGTCATCCGACCGATGATGTATCTAGCCTTGTCTTACGATCACCGCATCATCGATGGACGCGAGTCTGTGAGCTTCTTGGTTCGTGTCAAGCAATTGCTCGAAGACCCGACGAGGTTGATGTTTGGCGTTTAAAGTACTAAGTACAAAGTACCAAGTACGAAGTACAAGGGAAATTGTGCGAAGGATTTCAATTGAATTCCGAAAGAGGAAGATTTTTTAAACTAAATAGACAGAAATGCACCGTTACAAGGATTTGACCGTTTGGCAAAAGGCCATGGAGTTAGTAGTGGAAATTTATAAGGTTACCGAAAAATTCCCTTCGAAGGAGCGGTATGGATTGATCTCACAGATGAACAGGTGTGCAATCTCCATTCCGTCAACCATTGCTGAGGGAGCAGGGAGAAACACAACCAAGGATTTTGATCACTTCTTGGCCATCTCTCTTGGGTCTTCTTTCGAATTGAGTACCCAGTTGGTTCTTTCCAATCGACTCGGGTATATTCCCATGGAAGTAGTTGAACAATTAGAGCTCGAGTTGTCTCATATCCAAAATATGGTTGTGAAACTCAAAAAAAGTTTGAATAGCTAACCAATGTGTACCTGGTACTTAGTACTTGGTACATAGTACAACGACAAAAAAAATGTACGACGTAATCGTAATCGGATCGGGCCCAGGGGGCTATGTTGCAGCCATTAGAGCTGCGCAGCTAGGCATGAAAACAGCCTTGGTAGAGAAATATTCCACCCTTGGTGGCACCTGCTTGAATGTGGGCTGCATCCCATCAAAGGCCTTGCTGGACTCCTCAGAGCATTACCACAATGCGGCCCATACCTTTGCTACCCACGGCATCGATGTGAAGGGCCTTGCGATCAACCTCCCCCAAATGATCGCCCGTAAAGACGAGGTGGTCACCCAAAATGTGGATGGGATTCAGTTTTTAATGAAGAAAAACAAGGTGGATGTCCACCATGGACTTGGATCTTTTGTCGATGCCCACACCGTCAAAGTGACCAAAGCTGATGGCTCGGCGACCGATATTCAAGGAAAAAATATCATCATTGCCACAGGCTCCAAGCCAGCAAGTCTTCCATTTATTACCATAGATAAGAAGCGAGTAATCACTTCTACGGAGGCGCTTAAGATGAAGGAAATTCCGAAGCACCTCATCGTCATCGGAGGCGGGGTGATCGGCATGGAATTGGGTTCAGTCTATGGACGATTAGGCGCCAAGGTTTCGGTGGTAGAGTACATGGACTCCATCATTCCTACCATGGACAAAAGCTTGGGTAAGGAACTTCAGAAATCGTTGAAAAAAATTGGCTTTGAATTTTTCCTCAAACACAAAGTGACTGGGGTAGAAAATCTCGGAAAAGAAGTGGTTGTAAAAGCGGAGAATGCAAAGGGAGAGACCGTAGAAATTAAAGGAGACTATGTCCTGGTATCGATTGGTCGAAAGGCGTATACGGATGGACTAAATGCTGCTGCTGCGGGAGTTAAGATTACCGAAAGAGGACAAATTGAAGTAAATGACCACCTGCAAACGGCTGTTCCTCATATCTATGCCATCGGCGATGTAGTGAAGGGCGCGATGCTTGCGCACAAGGCGGAAGAGGAAGGCGTATTTGTGGCAGAGACCATCGCTGGGCAAAAGCCACACATCAACTACCTCTTGATCCCTGGAGTGGTGTACACCTGGCCAGAAGTGGCTGCTGTGGGCTACACCGAAGAGCAGCTGAAGGAGCAGGGAAAAGCCTACAAGGTGGGTAAGTTTCCTTTCTTGGCTTCCGGCCGTGCCCGTGCGTCCATGGATATGGATGGGATGGTCAAGGTATTGGCAGATGCAAGTACAGATGAGATCCTTGGTGTACACATGATTGGTCCAAGAACAGCAGATATGATTGCAGAGGCAGTCGTAGCGATGGAATTTAGAGCTTCTGCGGAGGACATCGCTCGTATGTCCCATGCGCACCCGACCTACACCGAGGTCTTCAAAGAAGCCTGTTTGGCAGCTACCGATAACCGCGCGCTGCACATTTAAAATTTGATAAAAATTAAATTACAGCCATTCCCGTACTAGGGGATGGCTTTTTCTTTTCCCGAAAATTGACTTAATTTCTTGATGAAGTTGAAAATAGCGATTCTTGGTGCAGGCAATTTGGCTTGGAACTTGGCTCCAGCACTCGAAAATGCAGGCCATGAGCTCACGGAAGTCTATGCGCGAGAGTTGCATAAAGCCAAGGAAATCACCGAGCGGATTTACAGTGCCTCCCCAAAGGATGACTTGGATTTTTCAGAAAGTAAGGCGCAACTATTTATTCTAGCCCTCAAAGACGATGCGATAGCAGAAGTGGCAGATCAGGTGATCTTACCTGAAGGAAGTATCCTAGTACACACTTCCGGTGCCATTTCGATGGAGGTACTTTCTCAGAGTTCGGCTAGCTATGTAGGTGTATTTTATCCCTTGCAGTCCTTTACCAAAGGAAAGAAAGTTGATTTTGAGGAAGTTCCTTTTCTCTTGGAATCTGAGGATGAGGAAACGCTTCAATTGCTTAAGAAACTAGCCAAATCCCTTTCTCCACTAGTCTATACGCTTCGGCACAAGGACCGGCAAGCTGTACATGTGGCAGCTGTTTTTGCGAGTAACTTTACGAATCACATGCTTCGAATTGCCGAAGATATTCTTCATCGGCAGGGGCTTGATCCAGAGCTCCTCAAGCCGTTGATCATTGAATCCATCTCCAAAAGCCTACAGATGGGAGCCAAGAAAGCACAAACCGGTCCTGCCATTCGGGAGGACTATGAAACGCTAGAAGCGCACCATCATTTTTTGGCCTACAACGAGCAGCTAGCTGAGATTTACCGACTGATTTCTCAGGACATCATCGACAGTTGATTACTTCTTGGAGAGTTTTTTATCGAGTTCCAGTAGGGTATGTAGCAGGACATTGGCTCCATTGGCGATGGCTTCTGGACTGGAATATTCTTCTGGGGCATGGCTAATGCCGTCTTTGCTTGGAATAAAAATCATGCCCATCGGGGCAATTCGAGCCATTTCTTGTGCATCATGCCCTGCTCCACTGGGTAGACTTAATGTGGTCATTCCTAGTTTCTCGGCTTCCTGCTTGATGATTTTCCGAATTTCCGGGTCTGCAAGGGCGGGTTTGCTGGCCACTTCGATGTGTTGGATGGCTAGGCTACTACCACTTTCCTGCGCAAGTTGCTTGGCAATCGCCTCCAATTCTGCATAGAGTTTCCAGATTTTTTCGGAGGACAAATCCCGGATTTCCAAGTTGAGTTTTACCTCACCAGGAATCACATTGCCTGCGCCTGGAAAGGCTTGAATCTTTCCTACGGTACCTACTTGCCGCCCTTCGTCTCGAGTGATGACTTCATTCACAGCCAAGATAAATCGGGCTGCCGGAAGCAATGGGTCCTTCCGTGCATCCATGGGGGTAGTCCCCGCATGGTTGGCCTTGCCTTTGAATGTGAATTCCCACCATTCAATTGCGACGATGCCTTCTACTACACCAATGTCTAATTTTTTGGTATCCAGGTTGCCTCCTTGCTCAATGTGGAGCTCCAAAAATGCAGCTATATCTCCCTTAGCTCGAGCTAAACTTGAAATTTTGCTTGGGTCTCCACCCAAAAGCCGAATGCCTTCTGCATGAGTCATACCTGCATTGCTCTTGGCTTGAAGTGCTGCTTCGCTTAAGCCTCCGACGAGGGCACGGCTACCAATAACGCCGCCTTCCTCATTGGTGAAGATAATCACCTCCAAGGGGTGCTCTGTTTGGATGCCTGCTTCCTGTAGTGTTCGGACCACCTCTATGGCTCCCATTACCCCGACGGGGCCATCGTAATCCCCTCCATTGGGAACTTCATCGATGTGCGAACCCATGCTGATGGGCTTTAGGTTGGAATTTTTTCCTGCTTTTTGGCCGATGATATTTCCTGCATAATCGACAGACACCTCCAAGCCTGCATCTGAAAGCAACTGTTTGATAAAGGGTCTGGCAGCAATGTCATGGATGGAGTAGGCGATCCGGTCAGATCCACCCTTTTCATTTTTGCCGTAGGTGGCAAGGGTGCTGAGTGATTTTTGCAACCGCTCGGAATTCACTTGCGGGGTTTGTGCCAAGGAAGTACCAAGGCATGCAAGTACTAGTGCGGGAAGAAGGAGAAAATATTTCATTCAGAATAGGGGAGGAAAGAATGGAAATATGCAAAAAAAAGTCCTTCGCAGGGAAGGACTTGGTGTTTTATTTTAGCCAGGCAAGGCTGACTTCATCTGGTGCTTTGATTCGATCTGCGAGTCGCATGTAGCGATCCGCGAGATTGGCAAGGTAGTCTTGTGCTTTGGCTGCTGCAGCATCTAGTCCAGTTAGGGACTCAACCTTCCAAAAATCTACGAGGTGCTCAATAATCCGTGCATAATCCCAGCCGGTATAAATGCCGATTTTTTGGGTGATTTCTGAAAAGTCTTTGTAGATGCTTGGTCGGCTACTTCCTTCACCCATGAGGACAGCAGGCATGACGATATTTTTTCGCATCATTTTTTCAAAGCCAGTAATTGCTCCACTTGGATCAATTTCGAAAATTTTGGACATAAAACTTTTGTAAGCCTTTTCGTGTCTTGCCTCGTCTCCAGCAATGGTCTTACAAATTTTTGACAGGACATGATCACCTGCCTTGTCTGCAAGTTTGCCGGTATTCACGTGTGAAATCTTAGTTGCGCGCTCCTGAAAAGAGGTGTAAATCATGGCCTGATAAGGGTCGGAGTCCGATTTAGGGTCAAAGCCATTGGTGATTAGTCGGTGAATGGTTTGCTCCACGGCACGCATATCTACACGGCCAGTGAGGTACAAATACTTATTAAGGAGGTCTCCATGACGGTTTTCTTCCGCAGTCCATGCTTTGGACCAGCGTACCCATCCGGATGGGGAGAGCAAGCTGCGCTCAGGATTGATCCCTTCCAGCAAGTTGAAGTAGGTTTGGTAAGAAGGCAGGGCTTCCTCTGTGATTAGGTTGCCGATCAAAGAAGTCAATACCGTATCGGGAATGCCTGAAGCACGTTCTTGTAAAAGTTTGACATCCTCCATCGCCTCTGGATTGGCGAAATCAGGTAAAAAATCAGAAGGCTGCCAGCAATCTTCCGGATCCACAAGGACGGTATCTACGGCATGGCCTACAAAGTCATCTAATTGTGAGATGACTTCCATATTTTTTTCCAGTTCGTAATTGATTTCTTTAGCGTTCATCTTATGGATGTATTATTCTAGGTTGAAAGCGTCAATGCAGTGAAGGTAATTGAATTAATATCGAAAATTCGTTTTTAAACCTGATTTTGGTCCAAGGATTCCACAAGCGGTTAATTAACGACTCGATTTTCTTTTTGTAAATTCTTGTTTAGCAGGTATGAAACCCTCTGAATGGAGATCTATGCTTTTGTAAAAGTACTCACTTAGGTAAAGCTAGAACTGCATATAAAAGTTCACTAATTTGTCAGTTCCTTTCCGAACCGCTCCGAATCGAACTTTTGAAAAATTGATTTTTGATTCCTTTTTCAAAGGCCGTATCTTCCCCAATCTCAAATTCCTTTTGTATGCTACGCTATTTAATTTTTGGAATCACCCTGTTGTTAGGAAGTGCTAGTATGGCACAGCAAACCTCAATTGACTACCGGAAACTTTCCGATTCCGAACGGCTCAAGGCTGCAAAAGAAATAGCTCAATCTACGATTGTAGTGGATGGGCATGTGGACCTTCCTTACCGGATGAAGGTGGGTGGATTTACACTGAAGCGAGAAGTGTTGGATGTGTCGGTACGGACTCCAGATGGTAATTTCGATTACCCTCGCGCCAAGGAAGGGGGACTGGATGCACCATTTATGTCCATCTATATTCCTGCAGCCAATCAGGCTATTCGGGGAGCTTCCAAGGCACTAGCGGATACCTTGATTGCAATGACCGAGCGTGTTGCAGCTACCTTTCCGGATAAGTTTGCCATGGCCTACAGTCCAGCGGATGTTCGTGCGAATTTTGCAAAAGGACTAGTTTCCCTTCCCATGGGCATGGAAAATGGTGCAGGTATTGAGGACGATTTGGCCAATGTGGCCTATTTTCATCGCAGAGGGATTCGCTACATTACCCTCACCCATGGCAAGGACAACCTAATCGGTGATGCGAGTTACGACACCACAGCTACTTATGGTGGCCTGAGTGCATTTGGAGAAAAGGTAGTTGCTGAGATGAATCGGGTAGGGATTATGGTGGATCTAAGCCATGTTTCAGACAACACTTTTCGAGATGCGCTTGCAATCACCAAAGTGCCTGTGATTGCCTCGCATTCATCGGTAAGAAAGTTTACGCCAGGATTTGAACGCAACATGAGCGATGAATTGATCCAAGGGCTCGCCAAAAATGGAGGCGTGATGATGATTAACTTTGGAGGGGCTTTTCTAGATTCTGCCTACACGGCGGGTACGGCGCAGGTGCGAGAGCATCTGGTCAATTGGTTGGCAGAAAACAAGCTGTCTCGATCTGACCCTCGGGCCCAGCAATACATTGAAGAATATACGGCTAAACATACTCCATTTCCAACTGTAGCGCGGGTGGCAGATCATTTTGACCATGTGGTCCGATTGGTCGGCATTGATTACGTGGGCTTGGGATCAGATTACGATGGGGTGGGAGATTCCTTGCCAACAGGTCTGAAAGATGTTTCCATGTTTCCAAACCTTTTCGCCGAGCTGCTCCGTAGGGGATATACAAAAGAAGACCTGGAGAAAATTTGCTACAAGAATATTTTCCGCGTCTGGCAAGCCGTGGAAGACTTTGCCGCGGCTCAAAAGTAGGTTTGGGGTAGGCTAGGTGCTCCCTTTTTTCTTGGATAATCAAGTTTACTTGCCTTTTGGAGGACATGCTTGGCATCCTCAGTCAGATAAAATCTAGAATTTCTGCCAAAAATTCATGATTTAAGTCAATTTTTATCTTTTTTAAGACAGAATGGCGTAAATTCTAGTTTGGTGGTCAATTTGTTGCTTCCCAGAAAGAAAAGTAGTTGAACCTACTAGACTAGAAGATGAGCCATGGATTTTAAGCAGTTTACCATCAAATCCCAGGAGGCGATACAGAAAGCCGCCGAACTTGCTGCGGCTTCAGGGAGTCCTGCCGTGGAGACCGCCCACTTGCTGAAGGGTGTTTTTTCGGAGGATGCGCATATTTCCCAATTTTTATTGCAGCGCTTGGGGATCAATGCCCAGTTGCTCGATCAAAAACTGGAAGAGGAACTGCAAAAGCTTCCCAAGGTGAGTGGTGGCAATCAACAGCCCTACCTCTCTTCAGCGGCCAATCAGGCAATTAGTAAATCAAAGGAATACCTCAAGACTTTTGGGGATAGCTATGTAGCCCTAGAGCATTTGCTACTAGGCATGTTGGCTGGGACTGATTCCATTGCCCAGCTATTGAAGAATCAAGGGGTCGGCGAAAAACGGCTGATCGAAGCCATACATGAACTTAGAAAAGGAAACAAGGTGACTGATCCAAACGCAGAAAGTACCTACAGGGCTTTGGAAAAATATTCCAAAAACCTAAATGAATTGGCCAGGAAGGGGAAGATAGACCCTGTCATTGGTCGGGATGAAGAGATTCGGCGCGTCTTGCAGATTCTTGCTCGCCGTACCAAAAACAATCCCATCCTACTCGGTGAGCCGGGCGTAGGAAAGACCGCCATTGTGGAAGGCTTGGCCCAGCGAATTGTGTCGGGAGATGTACCGGAAAACTTAAAATCCAAGACCTTGATTTCCCTCGATATGGGTTTGCTGGTAGCAGGTGCCAAGTACAAGGGGGAGTTTGAGGAGCGACTCAAGTCGGTGATCAAAGAGGTGACGGATGCAGAAGGAGAAATCATCCTGTTTATTGATGAGATCCACACACTGATTGGTGCGGGAGGTGGAGGAGAGGGTGCCATGGATGCAGCCAACCTGCTCAAGCCGGCGCTTGCTCGTGGGGAGCTTCATGCCATTGGGGCCACTACGCTCAAAGAATACCAGAAGTACATCGAAAAAGACAAGGCCTTGGAGCGTCGCTTCCAGGCGGTGATGGTGGATGAGCCCGATGCGACAGATGCGATTTCCATCTTGAGAGGCATCAAAGACAAGTACGAACTACACCATGGGGTACGGATCAAGGACGATGCGGTCATCGCTGCGGTGGAACTTTCGCAGCGCTACATTTCAGATCGCTTTTTGCCTGACAAGGCCATTGACTTGATGGATGAGGCTGCAGCCAAGTTACGCATGGAAATTGACTCCCTTCCTCAGGAATTGGATGAGCTCAACCGTCGGATCATGCAGCTTGAGATTGAGCGTGAGGCGATTCGTCGTGAAAACAACAAGGATAAGGAAGTGGTCTTGAGTAAAGAGATTGCTGAACTAGGAGAGAAGCGACAGTCTGTAAAAGCAAAGTGGGAGAGTGAAAAAGCAGTTATTCTAGGCATACGGCACGAGAAAGAGGCCATTGAAAAGTTAAAAGTCGAAGCCGAACAAGCGGAACGAGCAGGTGATTTTGGTAAGGTAGCCGAGATTCGCTACGGAAAGATTGTGGAGGCAGAGAAATCCCTGGAAGGCTTCAAAACTCAGTTGGCTGAAATGCAGGCAGGATCTCCACTACTCAAAGAGGAGGTAGACCAAGAAGACATCGCTGCGGTGGTGTCTAAGTGGACGGGAATTCCTTTGAGCAAAATGATTCAGTCGGAACGGGAAAAGTTACTCCACCTCGAAGACGAGTTGGGGCGACGTGTAGCCGGACAGCAGGAAGCGATTGTAGCACTATCGGATGCAGTACGTAGAAGTAGGGCAGGATTGCAAGATCCACGGAGACCTATTGGAAGCTTTATTTTCATGGGAACTACCGGGGTTGGTAAGACCGAACTCGCCAAAGCCCTTGCCGAATACCTATTCAATGATGAGAACGCCATGGTTCGGATTGACATGTCGGAGTACCAAGAACGGCATGCTGTAAGTAGGCTGGTAGGAGCCCCTCCAGGCTATGTGGGCTACGAGGAAGGTGGGCAACTGACTGAGGCCGTTCGTAGAAAACCTTATTCTGTAATCCTCTTGGATGAAATCGAAAAGGCGCATCCAGATGTGTTCAATATTCTGCTTCAGGTGCTGGATGATGGCCGCCTTACTGACAACAAGGGGCGGCTGGCCAACTTTAAGAACACCATCATCATTTTGACGACCAACATTGGTTCGCACCTGATTCAGGAGCGCTTTGCGGAAATGGAGGATTGGAACAAGGAGGAAATCCTTGAAAAGACCAAAGCAGAAGTTTTCGATTTGCTCAAGAAGACTGTTCGACCTGAGTTTCTCAACCGTATCGACGAAACGATCCTCTTTGAACCGCTCAACAAGCAGGTGATCCGCAAGATTGTGGATATCCAATGGAGGGAGATTCAAAAGCGATTGTCTGAATCGAATATTGAGATTGATGCTACCAAAGAGGTGCTCGATTACTTGGGAGAGGTAGGTTTTGATGCCAATTTTGGTGCAAGGCCACTCAAGCGAACCATGCAACGGTTGATTTTGAACGAGCTTTCCAAGCAGATCCTGTCTGGCTACATCAAAAATGATGCTGCGGTACTCGTCGATTTGGATGCAGACAAACAGGTGTATTTCAAGAACCTAGGTCCTGAAGTAGCCTTGTCTTAAAATTCTAAAAGGATAAAAAAATGAGGCCCCACACTTTTTGTGGAGCCTCATTTTTTCGTTTTACCCATACGATTTGATGCCTATTTTGAGCGGCTCCATCTAGGTTAAGGGAATTCCTTTGGCTTTATTTGGGAAAGATTTGTCTTGTGACTGACGTAATTTAGCTAAATACCGTCAGTCATGTGACGGTATTTAGCTAAATACCGTCAGTTATATCTTTTTTAAACTCTATACCCTTAGTTCTGTTTCTACTAAAAATCTACACCCATGCTCTTCAATTCTTCAGATGCACCAAGCCAAATCTGGCAGAATGTGCTGCACGAGCTGCATCGTGGAGCCTTGGATCCCAAGCATCCCTTTCGCTTCTTGACTTTGGCCACTTCTGGAGTCCAATTTCCTCAGGTTCGGACGGTGGTGCTGCGGCAGCTCAGTCCGGCGATGGAATTTCTGGTGTATACGGATGTTCGAACTGCTAAAGTGCAGGACTTGTTGGAGACTCCGAGGGTGAGTTTACTTTTTTACCATCCCAAAAAGCAGGTGCAAATTCGTGTCAAAGCCCTCGCTACCCTTCATGTGGCCAATGCGCTTGCACAGGAACAATGGAAGCGTGTATCCGAAAAACGACAATCGGAATATAAAAGTGGACTTGCCCCAGGGACGCGAATTGAAACCCCGGACCTAGGCTGGGAGGCTGACCCTGAGAACGCGCATTTTTCGGTTTTAAAATTCAGTCCCCTATCGATAGAGGTCCTTCAATTGGCTCGGGAAGGACACTTGCGCATGCAGTTTGAGTTGGCTGCAGGCTGGCAGGGCACCTGGTTGGTACCCTAAGGCAAAAAAAAGTCCCGAATCGCTCGGGACCTTAAGGGTAATTAAACCTTCATGATGTCTACTTCTTTTTTCGCGAGCAGCTCGTCGATTTTTGCTGAGTAGCTGTCGGTAAACTTTTGAACTTGTTCCTCCGCTCTTTTTACTGCATCTTCAGAAGCTCCTTCTTTCTGCAGTTTGCGTAAGGACTCGTTCGTGTCTTTCCGTACGGATCGAATGGAGATTTTTCCAGTTTCGCATTCTGACTTGGCATTTTTCACCAGGTTAATTCTGCGTTCCTCAGTGAGGGCAGGAATAGTCAAAATAATGATTTCTCCGTTGTTTTGCGGAGCAAGTCCAAGGTCAGAGTTGATGATGGCCTTTTCAATTTCGGAGATGAGGTTCCGCTCAAATGGCTTGATGGCAAGCGTCCGAGCATCGGGGGTGGTGACTGAGGATACTTGAGATAAGGGTGTGGGAGAACCGTAATACATCACATATACTCCGTCCAACAGGTTGGGCATGGCTTTACCTGCCCGTATTTTCACTAATTCTGCAGCAGTATGGTCTACTGCTTTTTGCATCAGTTCCTTGGCTTCGTCCAAATACAATTCGATTTCTTCCATGAGTCGGGTTCAGTTTATACAGTAATCAGTGTTCCTATTTGTTCTCCCTGTGCTAGTTTGGCTAGGTTCTCAGACTTATTCATGTCAAACACGATGATGGGGAGGTTGTTTTCTTGGCAAAGTGTAAACGCAGTCATGTCCATGACATTAAGGTTTTTTTCATACACCTCGGTGAAGGTGATGTTTTCGTATTTGGTAGCGGTAGCGTCTTTTTCTGGATCGGCGGTATAAACTCCATCCACGCGCGTACCTTTCAGTACCACATCGGATTCAATTTCTATGGCTCTCAGTGCAGCAGTAGAGTCCGTGGTGAAATAAGGGTTGCCGATCCCTGCACCAAAAATCACAATTCTACCTTTTTCAAGGTGACGAATTGCTCTTCGACGGATAAATGGTTCACAAACACTTTCAATTTTGATTCCAGACATCAGTCGGGTAAAGAGCCCGATCTGTTCCAAAGCACTTTGCAGTGCCATGGCATTGATGAGCGTGGCGAGCATTCCCATGTAATCGCCTTGCACCCGATCGATGCCAGACTTTTCTGCTTGTACGCCTCTAAAAATATTGCCTCCTCCGATGACGATGGCGATTTCTACGCCCATGTCCTTAACTTTTTTAATCTCTTCCGCGTATTGCTGCAAGATTGCTGGATCAATGCCATATTTTTTTTCACCCATTAGAGATTCTCCACTGAGCTTGAGCAGAATGCGTTTGTATTTCATGTATCGGTAGGTATAATTTGGATTAATTCATTCTGGTTAATGTGGAAAACTGTCTGTCACATCAATTTTCTGAAAGTGCTGTGGCTGAATTTGTAAATCAACCCGGCAAATATACTTTCTTCCTCTTAGAAATTTGAGCCTCTAGTAAAAATGAGCCTAGATTCTCGGAGGTATTTTTACCAAAAGCCGCAACCCAATTAGAATTGGATAAGCACCTGGTTTTTTTCTACGGATTGCTTGAGTGAGACTTTCACTTCTTTCACCACTCCATCTCCAGGAGACTTGATGCTATTTTCCATTTTCATAGCCTCTAGAATAAGCACAACATCCCCTTTTTTGACTACATCTCCAGGTGCTACCTTCAGGTCCAAGATCAATCCTGGCATGGGTGCTTTGATTTCTTTGAGACTACCAGATCCCGCGGCATTCATTCCCATTTCGGCCAGTAATAAGTCAAAGCGATCCTTCAATAGAATAGTGGTTGTTTTGTGACCCAATCGTATCTGAAGTGTTTTAGCCTCCAAATCCACTGCTAGCAGCTCTGCTTCTAAGGATCGAGACCCTTGTATCAGGTGAATTTTGCGGTCGCCTATCCATTTGAGGTCCCAGGTGATTATTTGCTCGTTGACGCGAGTTTCACCTGCATTTTTTTCGACCGAATAGGTGCTGTCTTGAATGATAACTGAAAACATTCTTGCTATTTTGTTTTTCCAACTAAAGTAGCCATCGTATGGCTGCTGCGAATTTCTTCAAATATGACTCAAAAACCACTTTGTCCAAAAATAAATTTAAGCACCTCCTGTCTTGCATTAGCGTTCACTGCCTTATTGCTGGGTTTGGTGGGCTGTAGATCAACCGCCAAGCTGACCGCGAATGGCTTGGGAGAGCTAGATACATTAGCCGTGAAAGAGGAGGTTTTTTGGGAGTCAGCGGATGAATTGCCCTACCAGCCTGCAGCCACACGCAGCATGGATCTGCTTCACATGGACTTAGATGTGCGATTTGACTGGAAAAATCAGCAGGTAATTGGCAAAGCCAAACTTCGTTTGACGCCGTATTTTTATCCGCAAAAAATAGTTGTTCTAGACGCTCAAGACTTTGAATTTGGGCGAGTGGCTCGAATCCAAAACGGGCAGCTAGAGGCGCTATCCTACCGCTATGACGAACAGCAAATTCAGATTTACTTGCCTGAGGAGGCCGCCGTTGGGGATACGGTGGAACTTGAAGTCAATTACGTGGCCTTTCCTGACCGAAACACTGGTGAAGGATCTGCTGCCATAACTGATACGAAGGGATTGTATTTCATTGATCCCATGGATACGATTTCCGGTAAACCAACCATGCTTTGGACCCAGGGGGAGACGCAGCACAGCAGCAAATGGTTTCCTACCATTGACCAGCCTAACGAGCGGCTCACGCATGACATTTGGTTGACCGTGCCTGACAGCATGATTTCAATTAGCAATGGGCGATTGGCAGGCCAAGAGAAGTTGAGCGGTGGCTTGCGGAAAGATCATTGGAAAATGGACCTTCCCCATGCCCCCTACTTGACAGCGATTGCGGTGGGGGATTTTGCAACAGTGAATGCTTCCCATGGGGATTTACCCTTGGGGTATTACGTAGAGCGAGGGTTTGAAAAAGGTGCGGCAAAGGTTTTTGCTTCCACCCCCCAAATGATCGGCTATTTTGAAAAAACTTTGGGAGTTCCTTTTCCTTGGCAAAAATACGATCAGATCGTTGTCCGAGATTTCGTGTCTGGAGCGATGGAAAATACTACCGCCTCCATTTTTATGGAGGAGCTTCTATCAGATGAGCGAGAGACTTTGGATTCCGAATGGGATTACATCATTGCCCACGAGCTTTTTCATCAGTGGTTTGGGGACTTGGTTACCGCCGAATCCTGGTCCAATCTCACGTTGAATGAGGCCTTTGCGAATTACAGTGAGTATTTATGGAATGCGCATCGCTATGGTCAAGATCAGGCGGACTTGAAGTTAGTGGTTGAAAAGGAAGGTTATTTTGCTGAAGCGGACACTGAACCCAAAGAATTGATTCGGTTTAACTATGCCGATGCGGAGGATCTTTTTGATGCCCACAGTTACAATAAAGGAGGGCTGGTGCTACACATGCTGCGTCGTCAGCTAGGAGATGCCGCGTTTTTCAAGGGATTGAACTTGTATTTAACCCAGCATGCCTTTCAAGCGGTGGAGGCTCATGACTTACGACTAGCGATGGAGCAGGTTAGTGGGCAGGATTTGAATGCCTTTTTTAATCAATGGTTTTTCGCAAAGGGACACCCTGAGTTGGCGATTGAGGTAGACTACTCTCAGCCGGAGAATCTGTTGCTGAGTTTTTCACAGGTGCAGGACCTCAATGAATTCCCTGTTTTTCAGTTGCCTATCACGCTGAGCTGGTACGAGGGAGAAGTTCGCAAGACTAGAATTGTTCAACTAACCAAAGCGGAACAGGAGGTAGCCCTTGAAAACGGCAATCCAATCTCTTTAATCTATGTAAATGAGGGACAGGAAATCTTGATGAAGGGCAATCAAGTATTGAGTAATGCGCAGTACCTGCAGCAGTTTAAAGAATCGCAGCTTGGAGTGGCACGGTTTGCTGCCTTGGATAGTTTGATTTCTCGGGAAGCAGCTGAAGAATTGCGTGTTGTATTGCCTATGACTCTTGAAGATTCGTTTGCTGCGATTCGAGAGCGTGGACTTTCGATCTTGCAGGCAGGCGACCAATGGAAGGAAGCCCTAGCGGAATTGGAGGGAAAAATTTACCGATTAGCAGAGGAAGACACGAACAATAAGGTTCGTGCAGGAGCTTTGGAGGTGCTCACTGAATGGAATCCTTCTGGGTATAGAGGGGCATTTACCCGTTTGGCTCGTGACCCTTCTTATCTAGTGGCAGGTGCGGCTTTGATGGGTTTGGCGCGAGTGGCAGATCCTGCGGTGGAGCTTTCCTGGATGGAGACCTTTGAGCGGGAGACCAACTTTAGGATGTCAGTTGGTTTAGCGGAGTATTACCTTGTCAACAAGGTGCTTGGTAAGGGACCCTGGTTTGAGCGAACTTTTTCCAAGTTGACTGGGGAAGGCTTGTATTATTTTATGGGGTATTATGGAAGTTATTACATGGAAGTGGAGGTTGCCGAAAAGGAAAAGGCCATTCGTCGTTTATTTGCTGTATTGGAGTTCAATTCAAAGGATTACTTGCGTTTAGGAGCTTTTCAAACTTTGCTGGGATTTGTCATGGAAGAGGGAGTATTGGATAAAATGACAGCGCTTGCGGAGAAGGAAAAGTCTGAGGACTTGAAATCCTACTATGCGTATTACTTGGAAATGCTCGAGGAGGAAAATTAATCCCTTGATTTTTAAAAGATTGAGGGGTGTTTGGAGAATTTTTTTTCAATTTTCAGGAACTCACTTTGATACTTTGATAAAAGGCTATAATTTTGCAGTCCGTTAAAGTTCCTGGGCGAATTTACCCTATAATTTTAGCGCAGTTGGGGGAATACCAAAGCGGCCAACTGGGACGGACTGTAAATCCGTTGACTTAAGTCTTCACAGGTTCGAATCCTGTTTCCCCCACGACTTGCATAAAAACAAATTTATTTTGTAGTTTTGCAGGGCCAAAAAGTAACCGAGCAATCGGGTATAAGCGGGAGTAGCTCAGTTGGTAGAGCGGCAGCCTTCCAAGCTGCAGGTCGCGGGTTCGAGCCTCGTCTCCCGCTCTGTACTTTTCGGAGTACACTGCGTAGTGAAAGCCGACGTAGCTCAGGGGTAGAGTACTTCCTTGGTAAGGAAGGGGTCACGGGTTCAATTCCCGTCGTTGGCTCAACACAGAATTTATTATCTAAACATATTTTAAAACTTAAACTGAGGATTTTCAAGCATGGCAAAAGCTAATTTCGACCGTTCCAAACCGCACGTAAACGTCGGAACCATTGGACACGTAGACCATGGTAAGACCACCTTGACTGCAGCCATCACCACGGTATTGGCAAAGAAGGGTCTTTCTGAATTACGAGATTTCTCTTCTATTGACAACGCTCCAGAAGAGAAAGAAAGAGGTAT
>CAMCBC010000009.1 GCA_945872775.1 Spirosoma fluviale
TCTTTAAAATCTTTTGCTGCCCACCAATTTTGAATGGAATCTTCACCCCTGCTTTGGTATAGGAGAGGGTCAATCCAAAATCACTGCTAGACTGCTCGGTGATCTGTGAGTTAGAAAAATTCAAGCCCAAATTGCGCTCTCTGTTGTAATTCAAAGCAATATTCATTCGCTGTTTGGTCAAGACATCCACTCCAATGAGTGGAGCAAATCGCTCGGTCAGCACTACCTGATTCAAAATGTAGATGGGGATAAACTGCCCTTCTAGATTGGTGAGATTTGGGCGTTGAATTCGTTGTAGCGTGTTAAACAATTCCAATCCTTTTTGATACTGTAAGGAATTGGAGAAATTGCTCACATCGTAGGTCGAGCTATAGGCATGCGTCAGGTTGATGCTACTGAAAAGTTCGCTAAGCCCTTTCAATCGAGACAGTCCTCGGTAATCCAAGCGCCAATTCGGCAAAGGAGTTTTTGGGAATGGATTCAAATTAGCGGTAGTAGGGTCCTGTCCTCGATAGGCTGCCAAGAAAGAAGGGATCAAGACATCCTGTCCATTAATAGGAAATTCTCCCGCTGCAGTTGCTTGTTGATCTAAGCGCTGTTTGAAAATGGCCCTGAAATTCTCAAAGTCAGTAAATAAAGCAGATTCGTTTTGGTTGTTATTTTTCGCAAAGGTGGTTCCAATGAGTACAGTGGAGATGCTGTAAGAGCCCATACGACTTGGACTCAGTGATTCGAAACTACCAGGACTAGTTACACTGTTTCTAAAGATCTCACTGTAATCTCCAATTTCTCGTTTGTTGGCTTCTAAGGTTACCCTAAAGTCACGAATAGGCTCAGCTAACCCCTTAATGGAGAGATTGATGGCTTTATTCTGTCGAAAACTCTGCGTCAATTCAGGGCTTGGAGCCATGTTCCCATTTTGCCCGAGTTGGTAGCGAAGGTTTGGGTTTTGGCTTCCAAAAACGAAGGCCCAGCCAGGATTTTCCCAAGCTCGATCCATACCGAGCAGGCCTGTATTGGGCATGTATCCTGGAAGGAAGGTTCCCTCAATGACCCCATAGTTGAAGGTGACTTCCTTCAGCAGCATGGCGAATTTAAGAAGGCTTCTCGTGAGCGGAGTGCCAATGGTATCGCTTGCATTGGTGCTTGCCCTGCCTGGGATACTGGGTCGGTTTGGAGCATTGATGGCTGCGAGTGACTTACTTTTATTGTATAGCTTGATCAAATCCAATTTGCCCGATAGGGTTTGCTCCCTCGTGTTTTGGATCACGTTGCCTAAGGTATCTCGCTGTCCGATGGCACCGGTCTGCCAGGTATAGGTGCTCATGTTTCGGTAGTCCGTTTGGATCCAATCGGTGATCGGAAGCTTGCCAAAAGGCAAGGTGTAATTGATCGTAGCGGTATGGTTGTAATTCGTAGCACGGCCAAAGCGAAGGAAGTTGGCTTTAACGGAATCGATCTTTGCTTGGGTATCCAAATCCCCTTCGGGTTCATCCACGACAGCAGCAGCATTGGCGGCGAGTTCTGCTCGCAAACTGGAAGAAAGGTCCCAGTTGATGTTGAAAGAGCGATTCATGAAGAAGGACTTCTGAAATAAGGGGTCAACTCCTGCCGTGCTGAGTTGATCATTTCGGTATTGAGACCTCGTAAATCTTCGATCCACATCCATTCGAGCTAAAAGCAGGGTAGGTGAAAGGTTGAGGTTAATGTCCTTGATCAACTTGAGGTAAGGACTCTTCATGCCTTCAGACTTTTCAAAGGGAGCAATTTTTAGCTCCTTTGGTTGGTAGCTATAGGTTACATTTCCTTTGTTGGTTTTGAAGTTGTACTGCTGCAATTGTGCATTAGTTTGGGTAACTGTACCGGTGGAATACGAAAAAGCCAAATTGGATAAATCGTAAATGCGACTTGGTGCCTCCTGATTTTTCTTCAGTTTTCGTACGTTGGTTAAACTTACATTCTTTCGCGACAATTGATCCATTGCGATGTCTCGATAGGCATCTTTGTCCGCAGCATTTGTAAACTTATCTAAGGAAACTTCAAAGGGAACGTCCGGATTAAGCGGATCGTATTCAGGTCGGGTAGAGGCGTTTTCAACCGAAAAATACAGCGGAATACTTACTCCCAAACCCTTGGGAAGCAGCTTGTCTACTTCCACATTGGTCGAGATATCGTAATTGGTAGTTGCTTGGCGGCTGCGTTGCGAAAGTTTGGTTTCCAAGCCTCCAAATCCGATGGAATTGTGGCGAATGGAAGCGGAGACTACGGCTACATCGGCAATTTTTGTGTTCAGGTAGGCATTGGCTGCCCAGCCATTCGTTTTGGTAAATCCAGTCACTCGGAGTTCATTGGCCCAAAGGCACAAGCTTTTGGAGGATCCGATGCCTTTCCCTGGATTTCGGACCCCGATCATCATCCCTTGAACCTGGTTGAGCTCTGGACGGCCCATCACCGTTACCTTGTACTGGCGGATCATCTTACTGAAGGGAAGGGTCAAAGGAGATTGGGTATTGTCTCGCTCTGCCTTTAGGCCTACAATTTCCTGAATGGCAATATCAATTTCGTTCTGCTCTGGCCATACGATTCGTGGATCGTTACTTCCCAGGGAGGATATTTTTAAGGGTACCTCAATCTCATAGTAATTGTCGGTGTAGTCTGTGCCTAATCTTAAGAAAGCGGATACTTCCCCATCCCGTGCATCCTCGCTATTTGCATGGAAAAACAACTTGATTCGCTCATACTGTACCAAGTCAATGTTGATGTTTTTGAATACGGCTCGGGCATCTTTTGGTGCCAAATCTTCCACACAAAGACGTAGGGATTGCTCATTGAGTCTCCGCTCAATTACGGAGGTATTGTCACGATCCCGTTGTATGCCTGGAGGCAACACGTAAGGACTCGAAGTGGCGCTGCCCTGTGCATTTTGCTCGATGTTAACCACATCTACTGTCAGGTTGGAGTTGTCAGGCTCTGGCAACTCAAAAAATCCGCGTTCGAAAAGCGACTCCTGGAAGGCTCTCCATTGGCTACCCACCATTCTAAATTCGGCCATTCGAAGCACTACCGGTTGTTGGAAGTCGGTGAGGTAGGTTCGCATCCAGCGAATGGATTTGAATCCGGAGATATCGCCTTGAACTCGATCCGGCTGACGCACTGGAATACGGAATAAATACCAGTTGACTTGCTCTCCTCCTTCGGTATGGGTCACCTGATCCACGATGTAGTTGTTGCCTACCTTGAGCTGGCCTGGCCTTAGGTCGATTTCGTACTCGTAATAATTTTCGAGCTCGTTGATTGTATTGTCGGTATTCAGGTCTTCGTTGTCCGGTATATTAGTTCCCGAAGGGGTGTAGGGGAGGTTTTGGTCTGCGGAAATCGGAGTGTTTCCCTCATTTCCATTGAATTTTTTGTAGCGCTCCAGAATTTTGGTGTTGGCCTGATCAAATTTCGAATCCAAGTAGTACTGAAATCCATCAGCCGAAACATCTTGTGTCAGTGCGTTTTTGGCAGCTGGGGAGATGCTGAGTCGATCCAAAAATCGTCCTTTGAAATAGGTGGCTTCGTCTTCGTTCTTGAGTCCGTCGAAACCAACATCTTGATTGACCCGAGCGGTGCCAGAGTTGTCAAATGCCGGCAACAAAAACTGCTGACGGGTAATTCTACCCCATTCGTTGGCAGCCGTTTCAGCTGGATTTCCATCTGCCGGGAGTCCGTTTTCAAAGGCATGGCTTCCATCCTTGATGACATCTTCAGAAATATCCCCAAGGTTTAAGAATAGTTTTCCTCCGGTGGTGTTGTTCTGATTGAAAATTCCATCCAGTACTTTTCCATTTTCCCCAGGGAGAAAAGGATCCATCATCCAAAATTCTACATATTCAATATTGGTTCGGTCAAAATCCACTTCGGTCGTGATGGCTCGTGTCACCCCACCGTAGTTTTGTCTTGGATTAGGCAATAATCCATCTGCAGTCAGCCCTGGGTTGTAATTATACATGCCTCGCTCCTGCGGGAAAAAGGCCAGTTCAAACAGGGGTTGCGGGACCAGAATCACCTCTCGGTCTTGATTTTTGAAAATTTCCTGAGGAATCACCCGCCTCACATAGTGGTTTCTGCGGTCTTGAGCAGTGATGTTGGTGGGCACACCTGGTCCCCCATCCCGGTAAAAAACATTATCAATATTGTACCAAGCCAAGCGTGCACGGCGGTAGCCACTACCCAGATTGTCCTCGGTTTGGTTACTCAGGTCAAATCGGTTGTCAGCGGTTTTTGGGGTGGAAGCCAACTTCCAATTTTGATTGGCTTGCGCACCCAGATAGAAAGGGGTTACGGCCGCTTCAAAGTCATCAATATAGGAGGCTGCATCTCCATTCACGGTATTGGAAGTGCCTGGAATCAGGTGGGCAAATTCTGCATTGAATTGTACCAGCGACTTTTCCTTGGTGTCCGTAAAGGGCAGCGCATCGGCCAACTTGGTCAGAAAACGGGACTCACTGTTGTAGTTTACATCCAATCCCCAGAGGCTATTTCGAAGTGTTTCGTTGCCTGTTGCAATACGAGAGACATTTGGTCGCTCATTCAAGAATAGGAAGGTGCCACCAAGGGTCAATTTTTTGTTGGCGATGTAATCCAATCGTGTACCGAGCAAACTCCTCGTTTGAAAGGAAACTAGGTCTGCTTTCTCAAAACTGACATTGATTTGTTTGCCGGATTGGAGGATGGCGTCATTGATAATTACGAGTCGTCCCACATTGTAGTCGATCGTAAAATCTACCCCTTCGGTAAGCGGAATATTTCCGGCTTGAACAATTACAGATCCAGGTGAGATATTCAAGCCAGGTAGCTGAATTTCGCTTGCTGAACCAGCCGTTAGCCTGCCTTTGATGAAGAATTTGTTGAGTCGAGTGACTAGCTCCGCATCTGCTTGCGTAGTTTGGTAGAGTGTGTCGTAAACGTATTTTTCTTGAAGTACTCGTTCATCGGGATTGAATCTCCGTGCAAGATTGGATCCAAAAGGTTCCAAGACCGGAAAGATGAGTAGCCCTCGATCGGAGAGCATGGTGATCCCTTCTACAAAGTCAAAGTTTCCATCCGGGGCGGGATCGTTTTGAGGATTCAGGTTGTCCAAGCCTGTCAGGCGAATCAAGGGAATATCCTTGACCTTGGCCCCTTCGAGTAGGGAGGGATTGTCTAATCCTGTGCGATCGTCTCGGTAGATCACTTGCAATTGAAATCCATCTCGTTCCACTTGGCTGGCATTGAGGCTGTAGATGTTTTTCATCATCAAATCCCAAGTAGGCACCCGGGGATTGATGCGAGCTGGTCGGAGGAGCTTCAAGAAAATCAACTCATCTTCTCTACGAGATTGGTAATCTTCGGTCAGTTCACCCACTTTAAATACCTGCCCATTGTAGGTGTACTCGTAGGATACCGCAATCACTTCGTCATTTTGCAATCTTCGAAAGAGGGAAATGAAACCCAGCTGTCCATTGAAAAAGTATTCGGTTGGGTCAAGCTTTCGAGCTCCATTGATCTGTTCAAAGTCCACACCTTTTTTTATCCCTAGGTCTCCCTCCAAGGCACGAGCTCCAGAATCAAAGGGCCTGTAGGCTGGTTTGCCATTGATACTTGCATACAAGCGGTTGGCTCCATTGCTGGCGGGGCTGCTGGCTATTCCTGTTCCAATGGCAGGATTTCCTGGATTGAGAAGCACTCGACCTTCACCAAGATCCATAAATGCTGCAAAATTCCGAAGGGTTTCCGTATTGGTTGCCCTGTTCATTACGTACACTTCTACTCGAGTGATGTTGACTCCGGAGGTGACCTGAGGCAGCCCTTTCAACCAGCGTTCGTAATTGTCTCTGAAGAAATGACTCAGAAAGAAGTGCCGGTTTTCGTCGTATTTGGAACCTTGAATATCGAATGCTCGCCCCTGTCCATTGGCATCAACCACCAGGTTGTCCCGTCTGCCTCGCTGGGTGGAGGCGACGGCAGTGACATTGAGCCTTCCAAATTTCATTTCCGTCTTGACACCAAAGAGGTTTTGGGCCCCTTGGATGAGTCGATTTTGGATGGGTAAACTCACATTTCCGAGTTCAATGGACTGGATGATGTCCTCATCAAATCCGTCGTATTCCAGTTTGAGTTGATTTTGAAAATCAAAGGAGTTGTTGGAGTCAAAATTGGCTCCAATCTTTAGTTTCTGTCCCAGGTTGCCATTGACAGCCATCTGGATTTGCTGTTGGAAATTGAAATTCCCATTTTTTTGCTGTCTGATAGGGATGGTGGGATTGTCTATCCTTCGGAATATGGCACCAAAATCAAGATTGACATAGCCTGTGGGAATGATATTAATCGAATCACCGCCAAAGATCCGGTCAAAGGTAGGACTCATGGTAATGGGCGGAATGAGTCTTCTGCCTTCCACGGCACTTTCTCCGTCGATTCCTCTGGAGCGAGTTTTCCAGTAGTCTTGCCGAACTTGGAATTCTTGAAGTTGTGCGAATTTGTCAAACTCGTATTCCTGCTGGTTGCCCAATCGGGTGCTGTCCAACTGATCTACCACTTGATATTTGAGAGTGGAGTCCATCAAGACCTGAACATCTCGGTTGACGGGAGAACTAGGAAAAAAAGGAGATTTCTGTGTTAAGAAAGGATTTCGATAGGGGTAGAGAGGCGAAGTTCTTCGGGTTTGCCACAGTAAAAAGGAGGGAGCCAATCTCCGCTCATTTAAGGAATCAATCCGTGACTTGGGATTTGTTGTTTGTTGCGCTTGAAGGGTACTGATGGGAAGGAAGGCAAGGAGCAATCCTAGGAGGATAGTGATTCTCCCAATTGGATTTGCCAAAAAGATAAGTAAGTCCTGAACCTTCAATTCAGTGGAAATTAAGAAGTTTTTAACGATGCCTTAATGAGCTCTTCTAGGGAAATAGTTCCACCACTCTTTTTGAGTACCAGGGCAATATTTTTCTCTGCCACAGCTTTTGGAAAACCTAAAGTGACTAGAGCTTGTAACGCTTCTTCTCTGATTTTATTGCCTCCATTTAGAAATCCTAATGGAGTGGTATTTTCTACACTTCCTGATTTGCCAACCTTGTCTTTCAGTTCGAGGATAATTCGCTGGGCAGTTTTGGTTCCAATACCTTTAACTGCTTGAATAGTAGCCACATCACCTGAAAGAATGGCCTGTTCGATTTCAGAGCTTGTTAAGGAAGATAGGATCATGAGTCCTGTGCTCGGACCCACTCCATTGATGGATGTTAGCAAGAGAAAGAGTCGTTTTTCTTGTTCTTCCTTGAATCCATAGAGGGTATGTGCATCTTCTTTGATGTGCAGGTAGGTCAGGATTCGCAGCTGCTCCTGATCCTTGATGGCGGTGTAGGTTTGCAGGGAAATTTTGACATGGTAGCCAATTCCCCCTACATCGATTAGTACGTAAGTTGGGTCTTTGTGAACTAGTTTTCCATTGAGGTAATCTATCATAAGCTTTCTTTGCTGGATTGGGCATCCACTACGGCGATGGCTACCATGTTGACGATTTCGCGGATGGAGCTTCCCAGCTGCAAAATATGAACTGGTTTATTCATCCCCAGTAGGATAGGCCCGATGGCTTCTGCGTTTCCAAGTTCAGCCAACAGCTTGTAAGCAATGTTTGAAGAAGCCAAATCAGGGAAAATGAGTGTATTGACTTCTTTTCCTTTTTGGGATAGGGCGGAAAACGGATAGAATTCTTTTTGAATTTCTTGGTTCAGGGCCACATTTGCCTGCATTTCCCCTTCGATAATCAAGTCTGGGTATTTTTCTTTAGCCAAGGCAGTAGCTTTAGCCATTTTCGAGGGAATATCTCCCTGAGCAGATCCAAAATTGGAGTAGGAGAGCAGTGCAATCCGAGGTACCATATTAAAAAATTTCACTGCTGTAGCGGTGAGTCCAATGATGTCCACGAGTTCCTCAGCGGTAGGATTGAGATTGACCGTAGCATCTGCAAAGAAATAAGGACCTCGAGGCGTGTTCAAGATATACATGCCTGCTACTCGATTGACTCCTTTTTTAACTCCAATGGTTTGTAGAGAAGGAAGGATGGTTTTTGGGTAATCGCGGGTAAGCCCTGAAATAAAGGCGTCTGCTTCCCCAGTTTCGACCATTAAAGCACCAAAATAATTACGTTCCCTCACCAATCTATTCGCCCCTGATAGTGTCATGCCTTTACGCTGCCTTTTTTGTGCAAGGATTTTGCCAAATTTCTCATTTAGCTTGTGCTCTTCAAGTGGATCAATGATGGTTACACCTTCGAGGTCTAGCGAGTTTTCTGCGATTAATTCTAAGATTCGCTCTCGGTTACCCAAGAGGATTGGAATAGCGATTTTTTCATCTCGTATCAACTGTGCTGCCTTTAAGATTTTGAGGTTATCTGCCTCTCCGAAAACCACTCGTTTTGGATCTTTTTTGGCTCTTCCGATGACAATAGACATTAGGCGCTCGTCAATACCAATTCTTTTCTGGAGCTCCACTTCATAGGCCTCCCAGTCGGTAATGATTTTTTTTGCTACTCCAGATTCAATGGCTGCTTTCGCCACAGCTGGAGCAATGGTGGTAATGAGGCGTGGATCTACTGGTTTGGGAATCAAATAAAATCTTCCAAAACTGAGATTGCTCTCTCCATAGGCTTTGGTGACAATTTCTGGAACTGGTTCTTTGGCAAGCTTGGCAATTGCTTTTGCTGCGGCAAGCTTCATCTCTTCGTTGATTGAAGTGGCTCGCACGTCTAGTGCTCCTCTGAAAATGTAGGGAAATCCCAATACATTATTCACTTGGTTGGGATGATCTGATCTTCCTGTAGCCATGAGCACATCTTCACGCGCAGCAAGGGCCGTTTCGTAGGCAATTTCAGGATCTGGGTTGGCCAGTGCAAATACAATTGGATTTGCTGCCATGGATTGGATCAGGTCTGGAGAGATGATATTGCCTGCGGAAAGTCCTAGAAATACATCTGCACCTGGCATGGCCTCAGCGATGGTGAGGAAGTTTTGGGAGGTGGCAAACTCTACATGTTCTCCTGCCAATCCGGGGCGATCAGTGCGGATCACTCCGTCTTTGTCGCACACTACGATGTGTTCTTTTTTTACCCCTAAACTCAAATAAAAACGAAGGCAGGATATGGCAGCGGCACCAGCCCCACTCACGACCATGCGGATGTCTTCTATATTTTTTTCAACCAGCTCGAGGGCATTGAGCAAGGCTGCTCCCGTGATGATGGCTGTACCATGTTGGTCATCGTGCATGACCGGAATTTTCATCTCTTTTTTGAGGGTTTGCTCAATCTCAAAGCATTCGGGAGCTTTGATGTCCTCTAGGTTGATGCCCCCAAAAGTGGGTTCAAGCGACTTGATGATTTGAATTAGTTTTTTTGGGTCTTTCTCATCGATTTCCAAGTCAAAGACATCAATGCCCGCAAATTTTTTGAAAAGGACACCTTTTCCTTCCATTACGGGTTTTGAGGCCTCTGGACCGATATCTCCCAATCCAAGTACTGCGGTACCGTTTGAAATGACTGCCACCAAATTGCCTTTGGCGGTGTATTTGTACACATTTTCCACATCGGCAGCGATTTCCTTACAAGGTTCTGCTACTCCAGGGGAGTAGGCTAGCGCAAGATCCAATTGGCTAGAAACTGGCTTAGAAGGAATCACCTGGATTTTTCCTGGAGAGCCTTGGCTATGGTAGTTTAATGCGTCCTCTTTTCTGATTTTAATCGGCATAAATGCAGGGTATAAGTTGGGTTTATAATCCTGTTTCTTCAGACCAATTCACGTTGGTTTTGAGAAGCACGGTCTGTATCTCTCGCAATGCATCTGCATGGAGTTCATTCGGGAAGTACACAAAACCTTCCATGTAGTATAATTTTCCTTTTTTCTGGTCAATCATCAAATAGCCTAGGTAAGTTCCACCCATGCTCAGGTCGTTGGTTTTCCAGGTACCTCGAATTTCAACTGTAAAATTATCATTAATCACCATGTTTCGAAAAGCTGGTGGGATTTGTTTTTCACTTGTCATGAAGGAGTTGGGGTTCTCTGGATCTCCATAAATGTGGCTCTTTGCGATGGAATCACGCAGTTGAAGAATATTTTCTGGAAAGGTCTGCTCTTCGTTTTTGTAATCTTCCACATGAAAAAACACGCTGATATCTGGTCGGTCTTGTGTGGGGGTAGGTTGTCTCAACCAAAGGAATCCAGGGACTGATTTGGCGATCTGGTAGGATACTGGCGGCATAATTTCTATGCCTAGGTTTTTGCGCCCATCACTTTGTGCAGCTGCGTTTTTACGAGCCAAAAGGGCTTTGGCTAAACGGTCTCTTTCTCGAATTTCAAATAGATTTTGTAGCTGATCTTTATGCTTCCGAAGGTTGCTGATAAGTTCTTTTTCCGTGTTACCAAACAAATAGAGTACTTCTTGGCCTATGGCGAACTCATCTTCCATCCGTAGTGAATAGATGCTTGGATCAGCAGCGGCTTTGGCTTTGGATTCTGGAGTAAATTGTCCATTGATGACTTGGCTTCCTCCTTTTTTGTCGTCAAATGTGGTGACATACACAATGTTGGTGTACATTTTCAGCATCCGTGTCATGGCACGTGGATCCACACGACGAACCTTGAATAAGGATTCAGAGCGGATCATACCTGGGAGATCCGCTTCAAAAATTGCGCGTAGCTCATCGCCAACAGGCCCTGCCCATTTGGTAGAATCAATGGCTAGGATTATTTCACCTACCGAACCTCTTGCTTTGGGTTTGGCGCTATTGGATTCCCCACCCCCTTCGCAGGAGAATAAAAAAAGGCAACATAAGGAAAGGAGGCTCAAGTAAATTGCTTTCATAGGAAGGATGGTTTCTAGAGGAAGTATAAAAAGGTTTTTTTAGCTTTTTAATTTCCGGATTATTCAAAAATCAGTGAATTGCTTCTTTAACCCACAATTAAGCGCTGACCAGGTTTGATCTGGGTTGAATTCAGGTTGTTCAATCGCTTTATTTGTTCAATGCTCAGCGAGTGCTTTTGTGAAATTACCCATAAGGAATCTCCAGGTCGTACGGTGTAAGTTTTTGAGGAGCTCGGATTGGTTGAATTCAGCGCGATGGTTTTGGTTGAGGAAGGTTCAGCCTTGGCGTGGATGACAAGAGTCTGTCCTACTTTAATCACATTTGAGTTCAGGTTATTCCACTGCTTGATTTGAGTGAGGGTCACTCCATGACGAGTAGCGATGGCGCCAAGAGCATCTCCAGACTTCACTTTGTAGACTAGTCTTGCCGAAGCCTGCGCTGTACTGGTGCTTCCCGTACCGATTTCCGGCTGGCTGGTTGAAGCCAAAAGAATTGGTGTTGTTTTGGACAAGGAGTCACCTAGCCAGGCCAGGTTATCCTTGATGAAAAAGGCTTTGGATATGGGGATACGAACAGACATGGAACGGTGCGATTCTGGAATCTTCCCTAGTTTGATGGAAGGGTTTAGTTTCTCTAAATCCTTCAAACAAATCGCGGTAAGGGAGGCTAAAGTTTTGAGGTGAAAGGTTTTATCAAAGCGGATCTGTTCATACTCCATGGGATAGCTAGGTTCCTCTAAATGCAAGTTGTGCTCTTCCAGGTGGTTGAGGATGTAAAGCATGGCTTGAAATTGGGGCACATAGCTGCGAGTTTCTTTGGGTAGGTGATCATAAATTCCCCAAAAAGTGGTTTTTCCTCCTGACTTGCGAATTGCTTTTCGCACATTTCCCGGGCCACAATTGTAGGCAGCAAGTGCTACTTCCCAGTTGCCAAACATCTTGTAGAGTGCCTTGAGGTATTTTGCTGCAGCTTCAGTGGATTTTTCAGGATCCATTCGGTCATCGATATCTGGATTCACCAGCATGCCATACTCGCGACCAGTGGCAGGCATAAACTGCCACAAGCCCATCGCACCTACAGGAGACTTGATTTTTGGATCTAGACCCGATTCTACTATCGAGAGAAACTGGATTTCCGAAGGCATGTCACGATTTTTTAGGATTTCTTCATACATGGGGAAATACTGCTCTTTCCGAGCCAAAACCATTTTGATGTAGTCGCGATTTCGAACCGTGAAGTATTGAATAAAAGAAAACACGCGCTCATTCAATTCGAAGTCCATCTCCAACTCCATCTTCTGGATTCGCTCGGCTACTTCTTCGTAGGTAAAGTCAGGAACATATTCGTAATGATAGTTGGGCAAGACCACATCGAGCTGTCCTGAATTGGAGAGTCTGCTCTCTTGCGCAAAAGCATTCAAATTCAAAAAAGGAAAACAAGCGATTCCAATCACAAAAACTCTAAAAATTAGTTTCTTCATCACACTGCTTAATTTAAAGTCAAGGTACTTAAATACTGGCTAAAGGCATACAATTCCGCTTCCTTAAAGGAATTTGCAATCACCTGAAGCCCGATGGGCATTCCTGAATCATCCTTTCCGTTGGGAATGGATAGGGCTGGAACGCCTGAAACAGACGCCTGTACTGTAAACAAATCTTCTAGATACATCGATACCGGGTCATCTCCATGCTCCCCAAATTTGAATGCTGTAGTTGGGGTAGTTGGGAGCAAAAGATAGTCAAAATCGGTCAATAATTTTTCTGTCAGTTCTTTAATTATCCTGCGAACCTTTTGAGCCTTAGTGAAATAGGCATCGTAGTAGCTGGCAGAAAGCACAAATGTTCCAAGCATGATCCTTCGTTTGACCTCTTCTCCAAATCCCTCACTGCGGCTGTTCTTATAAAGCTGCACTAAGTTTTGGGCATGAGGTGCACGATAGCCGTATTTCACTCCATCAAATCGAGCTAAATTTGCGCTGGCTTCGGCAGTAGTCAAAATGTAATAGGTAGGGAGCACATAATTCAAGAGAGGGAAGTCCACTTCTTGAACGGCATGCCCCTCGTTTTTTAGTTTTTCAATTACCTCCAAGGTATTGCGTTTGATCTCTGCTTGCAAAGCGGGAGCATACAAGGCCTCTTTCAAAACGGCAATTTTTACGGGACCCTTTGCGAAATCAAGCTTGCTGAATGGCGTTACCGGCTTCTTTGAAGAAGTGCTGTCTTTCTCATCATAGCCTGCCATGACTTCAAGCACTCGGGCATTGTCTTTTATAGTAGTTGAAAAAACGCCAATGGTGTCAAAGGAAGATGCATAGGCGATAAGTCCCCAGCGGGAAACGCGCGAATAGGTGGGCTTCATGCCTACTACCCCAGTGAAGGCTGCAGGCTGACGAATCGATCCTCCCGTATCCGAACCTAAGGATACGGTACACAAGTTGGCCTGAACTGCTACGGCTGATCCTCCTGAAGATCCCCCAGGAACACGGGTAGGATCCAATTCTTGGAAAACTTTTCCATAGATGCTGTGCTCGTTGGAGCTGCCCATACCAAATTCATCGCAATTCAGACGCCCAATGACAATGGCATCTTCATCGATCAGTCGTTGAACAGCTGTAGCAGTGTATTGGGAAACATACCCATTTAGGATCTTGGATCCAGCGGTAGCAGGATGGCCTTCATGAGTGAGTACATCTTTGATTCCGATGACCATTCCGGCAAGTTTACCGGCGCTACCTGAGGCTAGTTTTTGGTCTACTTCGGCTGCCTGTTCCATTGCGGACTGGGCATAAACTTCGACGAAGGCGTTGAGGTGCGCCTTCGTCTGAATATTTTGTAGGTAATAGTTTACAATCGATCGACAATCGCTTGTACCTTTTTTTAAGGCAAACTGGATTTCGTCGAAGGAACGATACTTTTCCAAAAGAATGGGACTGAAAATTACTTTTTCTTGTCCTTCATTCCTTCTTCAAGGTCATTTTGAATGTCCTTGGTGGCGTCTTTGAATTCACGAATTCCACGACCTAGTCCACGAGCTAGTTCTGGGATTCTTTTTGCGCCAAACAACAGGAGAATTACAAGAATGATAAGGATTAATGAACCTCCACCAATATTTTGAAGAAAACCTAAAGTAGTCATAGTGTTTTGCGTTTAAAGATACAATTACAAAGATACAAGTATAGATCGCTTACCCAAGTAGATCAAGTCTACTTGCATATCTTTTTTATGAATGTAAGAAAATTTAACCTATTTGGCGATAATCCATGTTGCGGGGTCCATGATTTGCAGTCCTTTCCAAGTTTGGAAATGAACTACCGCTTCGCCTTCAGCATTTGTGGCAACTTGTCCGATGACTGTCTTTGCTTTAATGGTCTGACCGGTAGTGACAGAAATTGACTTCAGTCGGCTATACAACGTAAAATACTCTCCATGCTTGATAATCAAGGTATTGCCATATCCAGGGATACTGGTGATTTTGGAAACCACCCCATCAAATACCGCACGTACATTGGAGTTGGGTTGGGTTCGAATATCTATGCCATCATTTTCCTCTACAATGCCTTTCAGCGTGGGGTGGGGATAGGTGCCATATCCTTGTGAGATGATTCCTGTTTCTACTGGCCAAGGTAGCCTTCCCTTATTGCCTGCAAAAGAGCTAGAAAGAGCCGCAGCCTCTGGAGTCATGGGCATGCTGGTTCCTGCTTTTTTGGTACTGATGCTATTTTCCTTTTTGGATGCAGTTTCTGCAGCACGAATTTCTGCTTCAATAGCGGCTTTGATCATTCGATTCAGCTGCTCTTGTTGCTTTTTCGTAGCAGCAATCTGCTTTTGAATGTCCCGTTCTTTTTTGGATAGCGTATTGACCATGCCTTGCTTCTCCTTACGCATCGCCTCCAGTTTTTCTTTCTCCGTCTTTTCCTCTACCAACACTTTCTCTTTATCCACTTTTCTTTCATCCAGTTGAATGCGTTGATTTGCTAGCTCAGTAGATAATTTTTCAATTTGCTCCGCCTGCTTTTTCCTACTATCCGTGTACTGCTTGAGGTATTTCAAGCGCATGTAGAGCTGATTAAAGTTGCTGGAGCTGAACACAAAAGCAACAATGGAAAGTCCTCTATTCAGTTTGGAGGAATTGTAAATCATTCGCGAATACTCTGCCTTCAAGTCAATCAGTTGCTTCTCTAAACTGGCGATTTCATTTTCAATTTCAAGGATGTTAGTGGAAAGTAAATTGACCTCTCTATCCAAGGTATTGACCAAGCGATTTTGGCTTTGAAACTGGCTAGTAATCGCGTTTAGTTGGCCCAGTGATGTTTTTTTGGTAGCTGTGGTTTGCTTTAGAATCGCATCAAACTCTTTTAATCGGGACTGGATTTCTAGTTTATCTTTCTCCAATTGCTCCCTAGATTTTTTGGTTTGGGCATGCAAAGTGGAGTTACCCCCTACCAAAACGAAGAAGAAAAATAGAAAGGCCAATCTTTTCATAACTACTAAAATCGGAAGGGAAAGGTTAATGGGCTTGCTTGAGGGTCTAAGGAAGTCCAGTTGATGTAAATTCTAAAATTTTGCGAACCTAAAGGCTCTTCTAAAGCCACTTTTACCAAGGCCTCCGCAGGGAATACTTGAGTTTGGATGTTCTGAAACTTAGGGAAACTGGCAAGTATCGAACCTTCGCCCGAAATAGCGGCGCTCGACAACTCCGTAACCTTTCCGTGACGGGTATCGACCTTGCTAAAATAACGAACTTTATCACGGACTTGGGTTAACTCAAACTTTTTTCCAACGCGCACCAACCGGTCTTCATAACTAGCCGGATAGGGAATGTCTCCCCAAAGAAGATTTTGAAATAGCTCCAACGATAATTTGATTCCAAATCGTTTCTCAAAATCTGGATAAGTCATGTCGACATCCTCTTTTCCGAGACGGTCTTGAATTTGGATTTTTTCCTGGCTAAGCAAACCACGAATTGCTTCCACGCCAAGGCCCGGAGAAAGTGAAAACCAAATTAAACTATCTTTTTTTGCACGCAGCTGAAGTGTTCCGCGCGTGATTTTACCCGAATCTTCCTCAAGGACTATTTTCGCCTTGGCTTGCAAGTACCCAAACTGAGTCGTACTCGGGACAAAGGACTCCATGGCCTGATCGCCTTCAAAAAGAGTGGTTTTTGTGGCACAACTCCAATTCAATACGAGAACCACCAGGGCTGCAAGGATTTGGAACTTAGTCATGGATTCGCTGATCTTTAATTTTTTGGGCAAGGGAATCGGATCCTTCGGGGCTTTCCTTTGCTTTTTTCCACCATCCTACCGCTTCTTCTACCTTACCTAATCGATACAAAATGTCCCCATAATGCTCCATTAGCACTCCACTTGGCGTTTTTTCGATTTTGATGGCTTCATCTAGGTGTATTGCTGCTTCTGAATACCTTTTTAACTGATACAAAACCCAAGCCAAGGTGTCCAGGTAGGTCGCGTTTTTAGGATGTTTTTTCACCACACGCTGCGCCATATCCAAGGCTTTTTCCAATTCTTGTCCCGCTAGCGCCAAGAAATACGCATAATTATTCAATACTTGCTCGTCTGTTGGATTGATTGCCAAAGCCTTCTCAAAATTTTGAAATGCAGCCACTTGATCACCCAATTCGTACTGGCTATTGCCCAAAGTGCTGTAAGCGACTTGGGATAATTGTGGATTTTTTTCTGCATTCAAGCGAAGGGCTGTTTCAAGCGCCTGAATCGCCAAGGAATCTTTCTTTTGTCCCGATAGGATCACGCCCTCATAAAACCAAAATTCAGCACTCTCAGGAAACTCATCTATGGCGATGCTCGTGTACTTAGCCACCTCCCCGTAATTATCGCCTGCGTCAAACGAGTTGACAATTACCTCCTCCAACAACTTTTCGTTTTTGGGTTGAAGAGCCAGCGACTTCTTGTACAGCTCAAGCGCTTCCCCCAACTTATTTTCGGCTTTCCTTCGATTTCCAATTGCTTCCAAAACGGTTGGGTCTTCGGCATGCATCTCCTTCAAAAGAACCTCCAATTTGTCTAGCAGCTTGTCGCGCTCCGCTGTTTTCAATTCCTGCAGTAATCCTTGAAATGCTGCGGCTTTGGAGGGCGGAGCCAAGTCTGGACTAGCGATTGCTTCCAATAGAAAGGTGTTGGCTTGTGCGATTTGACCCTTTTCCAGGTAAAGCGTGTAAGCTGCCAGCTGAAGTTCTGGCTGATTTGGATATTTGGCGATTTCTGTCTTTACCAATTGTATGGCTTGATCCAGCTTGGCATTGTTGTACAAAATCTCCACCAGTGCAAGCACGTAATTTGGATTTCCTGGGAAGGAAGCGATTAATTTTTCTCCCTCCTCAACTGCTTTAACGAGCTGGTCTTTTCGCAAGTAAATGCGCTGCTTCTGGAAAGTGAACGCTTCTCGTACGCCATAGTAGGCTTCTGCACGATCCAAAGCTACGAGGGCTTTGTCAAATTCATTGGCGTTTAAGTAAATGGATGCCAATTCCAAATTGTACTGCTGGTTTTTGGTAGATCCAGTAGTCAATTTTTCCAGTAAAGTTGCCGCTAACAAGGGCTGCTTTAAACTCGTGTAGATCTCCGCCACTAGCAGCACGTAATAAAGATTTTCTGGGTCTCCAGCGGCTGCTTTCAAGGCATACGAAAGTGCTTTTTCGGCCTGACTGTTTTTGAGCAGGACTTCTGCGAGTTTGTAGGAAATGGCAGGCTCTTCAGGAGCAAATTCGCTGGCTTTTTCTAAATACCGAAATGCCTTTTCTAAATCTCCAAGCACCAATGCTTTTTCTCCTTCAATAAAAAAGCGGCTTGCATTTGCAGCTAATTCCTGAGCTTTGACTTCTTTTTTGGACAAAGAATTTTGCGTAAATCCAGCTATCGGACTCAGGAAAACATGGCAAAGCAGCAGAAAAATGGGAGTAACTCTCACTGAAGAAGGGAATTTCAAATCAACCCTGCAAACATAGTGCCTTTTCATCAAATTGACTGAAGAAAAGGCCGGACTGCTCTGGCAAACTAGGATTTCTTGGCAATAAGGAAGCGAACAAACTTACGCTCCATAAAAAAGACTGCTGCAAGAAATAGAAGAGCGCCTGAATTTTTGAGAATAAAATCCAAGCTTCCTAGGCCTGTTTCTAGGAAATATCCAAAATAGCTTATAGTAAAGGCGAGGATCAGGTATCCTAGGTCACGGTTCGTTTGGTAGGGGATGGGGTAATATTTTTGGCCAAAGAAATAGCAAACTGCGACCATGACCAAGTAGCAGGCTACGGTGCTTAGGGCTGCCCCCATAAAGCCCCAGACGGGAACTAAAAAGACAATGCCTGCCACACTGACTACCGCTCCCAAGAAGGTAATCCAGAAGCTGTAATTTGTTTTGTCTGTGAGCTTAAACCAGATGGAAAGGTTGAAATAAATCCCCAGCAGTAGGTAGCCGAGTAGCAGCAGTGGGACGATGGAAAATCCCATTTCATAGGCATCTCCTTTTAAGAATAGCGGTCCAATCCAGTTCAGATTAACTGAAATTAGGATCATGAGTAGGGAGCAAAACAGGATGAAGGCATGCATTACCTGTGCATACATTTTGGGAGAATCTTTTTCTTTGGACTCTCTAAAAAAGAAGGGTTCGGCAGCATACTTGAAGGCTTGGATCACCAAGTTCATCAGGATGGCCAACTTGAAATTGGCCCCAAATATCCCTGCCGCCTCTCGGCTACTCAATCCGGGATAAAAGTTGATTGGTAGCACATACTCAAATAATAGCCGTGATATCAGTTCGTTGGTCACGCCTGCCAATCCCATAAATAGCAAAGGCAGCGAGTAGGTCCACATGGGCTGGAGAATTTCTTTTTCCAGTCGGAACGAGAAAAATCCTGCTTTCCACCACACAAAAGGAATGATTAAGCCATTGGCAAGTAAGTTGGCAAGGAGAATGTATTCCACTCCCCAACCGGACTGGTATCCCAAAATCCCTTCAGGGAGAATTCCATTTTGAATCCATCCAGGAATCCAAATCAGCAAAAGCAAGTTGAAGGCAACATTTAGGAGAATGTTAATCAATTTGGCTCCTGCAAAGGTTTTGGCTTTATTTTCTAGTCGGAGCTTGGCAAATGGGATGGCCAACACGGCATCGAAGGCTAGAAGTAGCGCAGTCCATTGGAACAAGTAGGCTTGGCCTGGGTAGTCCATCCATTCTGCCAAAAGTGGTGCTGCTAGGTAGATGCCCGATCCCAAAACGAGGCTGGACAGGACCAATAAGGATTGGGTGTTGTGGTATATTCGGGTAGGATCCTGATTTTTTCCGGTTGAAAATCGGAAAAATGCGGTTTCCATGCCATAGGTAAAGACAATATTCAAAAATCCAATCAAGGCATAGATGCCTGTAAATGCACCGAGGTCCGCCTTACTCAGGTACCCGGTATAGATGATGATCAGTAAAAAGTTGATGGAGCGCCCTAAAATGCTGCTTAGGCCATAGATGGCAGTTTGTCCGGCAAGTTTTTTTAGTGTGCCCATGGGTTGCTGGATCACTTACTCTCCACGGAAGACAGGCTTTCTTTTCTCCAAAAACGCCGAGGTGCCTTCCTTGTAGTCTCCTGATTTGACGCAGCGCGCAAAGGAGTTGGCTTCAGTTTGGTAGCCATTTTCTTCCAGAAATACGGCATTTACGCAATCGACTACCATGCCAATTGCAAGGGGCGCTTTGCCCATTATTTTTTCGATGATCGCTTCCGCGCCAGAGATTGCTTCCTGCTTGGTGGGAAATACATGGTTGACGAGTCCTAGTGATTTGGCTTCTTCGGCACCAATCATATCACCGGTCATCATCAACTCATTGGCTTTACCTCGGCCTACCAGGAGGGTAAGTCGCTGGGTGCCGCCATAGCCTGGAATGATGCCAAGATTCACTTCGGGTTGCCCAAATTTCGCATTGGCTGTTGCAATACGCATGTGACAAGCCATCGCCAATTCACAGCCACCACCCAAGGTGTAGCCGTTGGTGACGGCGATTACTGGCTTGTGGCAATTTTCGATCATTGCAAAAATTTCTTGTCCGCTCTCTGCAAATTTCCGTGCATTGACCTCATTGAGGGAGGCGATTTCGGTGATGTCTGCACCTGCTACGAAGGCCTTCTCCCCAGCTCCAGTTAGGATGACCGCCTTGATGGCTTTGTTGTCCATGACTTGATCAAAAACCGACCGCAACTCAGCTAAGGTTTCGAGGTTCATTGCGTTGAGTTTATCCTCTCGATTGATAGTAAGGTAAAGAATACCTTGTCGTTCTTCGGTGAGAATATTGACAAATTCAGACATAGTCAAGTAGCATAGTTCAAACAAATATACCTCCCCCTCCAAGAATGCCAAATTCATAGGCAGATAAAAAACCAAATAATGGCCAAAACGGCCTGAAATCGACTATTTTTTATTCATGTCATAACTAGAATTTTTGAACTTGGGCACGCTTTTTCTGTCATTTTCACTTACTTTTGCGGCACCAAACGACTAGAATCTAAACCCCAATACAGCGATGAGCTCCAAAACAAAAATCACCGTAGCCTATGGCGACGGAATCGGCCCCGAAATCATGAATGCTACTTTGGCAATCTTAGACGCTGCTGGAGCTCAACTGGAGTACGATGTGATCGAAATTGGAGAAAAGGTGTACCTCAAAGGAATTAGTTCTGGGATGGAGCCCAAGGCGATTGATTCGCTTCGGGCCAACAAGGTTTTTTTGAAATCTCCCATCACCACCCCCCAAGGTGGAGGCTTCAAGTCCCTCAATGTGACCACCCGAAAGTCCTTTGGACTGTATGCGAATGTGCGTCCTTGCAAAGCCTATGCTCCTTTTATCAAAACGCATTTTCCAAAAACTGATTTGGTGATCATTCGGGAGAATGAGGAGGATTTGTATGCAGGAATTGAGCACCGCCAAACCCAAGAGGTATACCAATGTTTGAAGGTGATTTCTCAGCCGGGATCTGAAAAAATCATCCGTTATGCCTTTGAATATGCCAAGAAATATGGCCGGAAAAAGGTGACATGCATGACCAAAGACAATATCATGAAGTTGGCGGATGGCCTGTTTCACAAAACCTTCATTGACATAGCGAAGGAATATCCGGGAATTGAAACAGACCACAAGATCATCGATATTGGAACAGCTTTGATTGCGGATCGCCCCGAGATTTTTGATGTGATCGTAACACTCAACCTCTATGGAGACATCATCTCTGACGTGGCAGCACAGGTGACTGGATCGGTTGGATTGGGCGGTTCTGCAAACGTGGGCGTTGAAGTAGCCATGTTTGAAGCGATTCATGGTTCCGCTCCTGACATCGCTGGCAAAGACATGGCCAACCCATCAGGTCTTCTCAATGGAGCCATCATGATGCTCGTTCACATCGGTCAACCAGAGATAGCAGAGAAAATCTCCAACGCTTGGATGAAAACCCTTGAAGATGGAATTCATACCGGAGATATTTACCAAGAAGGCCTTTCTGCCAAGAAAGTAGGAACTCAGGAATTTGCCCAGGCCGTCATTGCTCGCTTGGGACAAGTGCCTAGCCAAATGACTCCAGCTTCCTTTGGTAAAGAGAGCACTGCTCCAATGGATGTAGCCTTACGACCTAAGCCAAAGGCAAAGAAGGAATTGATTGGCGTAGACATGTTCCTAGACTGGGATCAGGACAATCGGGATCCAAATGTCTTGGGTAATCTCCTCAATCAACCGGATACCGGTGGATTAAAATTAAGTCTAATCACCAATCGAGGCGTAAAAGTATTTCCTGACGGAATGAAAGAAACCTTCTGTACCGACCACTGGAGATGCCGCTTTAAGGTTGGAGAAGGGGAAACGCTCAGCCATGCTCAGGTGATAGACCTGCTGCAAAAAGCCGAAAAGCTTGGGCTTGATTTCATCAAGACTGAGCACCTCTACACCTTTGATGGAGTGAAAGGATTCTCACTCGGACAAGGAGAATAATTCGAATTTTTATGAAGAAGGGGAAGTTATCTTCCCCTTCTTCTTTTTAGTACATTTGCGAGAATCAAGTTTTGGCAAACGCATTGAATCCCATGCAAAAGCGCGTTTTAATCATCACCTACTATTGGCCTCCGAGTGGAGGTTCGGGTGTTCAGCGCTGGTTGAAATTTGCCAAATATTTGCCCGAAGCAGGTTGGGAGCCTGTGATTTTTACGCCTGAGAATCCAGACTTCGATCTCAAAGACGAAACCCTGCTCAAAGAAATTTCTCCCAGCCTGGAGGTGATCCGCTTTCCGATTTGGGAACCCTACCAACTATTTGCTAAAGTAAAAAAGCAAGGAAAAACCCATCCTGGCCGTATGCTGGAGCAGCAAAAAAAAGGATTTCTGGAAAAAGTAGCCATTTGGCTGCGAGCCAACTTGCTCGTTCCAGACCCTCGCGTGTTTTGGGTGAAGCCCTCCGTTCAATTTCTGAACCAGCTACTCCAAGAAGGGCAATTTCAAGCGATTATCACGACTGGGCCTCCGCATAGCCTACATTTAATTGGGCAGAAGCTCAAACAAAAGCACGGGATCCCTTGGCTTGCAGACTTCAGAGACCCCTGGTCTCAATGGGAGTTTTTGGATACCCTACCCATGTTGTCATTTATCCGAAGAAGGCACGAAGCCTTGGAGCGGAAAGTCTTGAAGCAAGCCGATGTGGTGGTGACCATTTCCCCGACATTTCAGCGGGACTTGGAAAAACTGTCGGGAAGAAAAATTGACCTGATCACCAATGGGTATGATCCCGCCGATATTCCGACTGATTTTCATCCTCGACCCAAGCTGGCAAAAAGGTTGCACCTTGTCTACACCGGCATCATCGACGCCATCCGCAACCCACTGCCTTTGATGCAGGCGCTCAAAGCAGAATTTGAAATTGGAGCAGAGGAGGTTTCTTGGACTTTTGTGGGAAAGGTAAGTGAGCAGGTGAAGCAGCAGGTGGAGGCCGATCCTTGGCTTCAAGCGCATATTCATTTTGCGGGCTATGTACCCCATCATCAGGTGTTTGAATTTTATGCTACTACAGATGCCTTGGTCCTGATTCTGACGGATACCAAAAATGCGAAAGGGAATATTCCAGGCAAACTTTTTGAATACCTCGCTACGGGTTTACCCGTTTTGGCGCTGGGTGATCCTCAAGGCGATAGTGCTTCGCTACTCAGTCAAGCAGGTGCTGGCGCCGTTCTGGGGCATGGAGACCTGAAAGGGATGCAAGCCAAACTTCGCGAGCTATATGCCTCAGCAGGCACGCAACAAACGCTCGGATCTTTGGAGGCCTTCTCTAGAAAAACAGGAAGCAAGCAGGTAGCTGCGCTTTTGGATAGAATTAGTATCAAGTAGCAAGTATCAAGTATCAAGACTAGAATTCTGCTCCTACTACGAATCTCCTACTTCGACATTCTTCAATCGGCGTTCAGCATTCGACATTAGAAAAGTAACAAGTATCAAGTAGCAAGTATCAAGATGCAAGAACCGAGATACAAGAGATTATTGCCTGAGGTATGCAGGTAAGAGATTAGTGAAAGACCTTTCAATTCCTTTGCGTCTCTGCGTCTTTGCGAGAATAAAAAAACTAGGCACCCCGTAATTCTGCGGGGTAGGCTGCAAAGCCGCCAAGGCCTGCGGTAGGCAGGCGCAGCAAAGTCTATTTCAACCCTATTTCCATAGTATTTCCTATTTATTTCACGAAGCGAAGCGGAGTCTATTTCTATCTTATTTCCATTGTATTTCCAGTTCGGTACTTTGTACAAATGAAATCGCCTTATCACCAGAACTAACTAATTTTTTCTACTTTTCGGAATGTCAAGTCCTTCTTCACTTCTGTTTGTAGCTGCCACACTTTGTTTGTCTGTGTTTTTTGCAAGTTGGCTCACCCGATTTTCATGGGGCAAGTCGGTGGGGACTCCTATTTTTGTGATTTTAATTTGCGCGGTATTAGCCAACACTGGTTTGATCCCAAGTGCCATGGATGGGCATCCCATCTACGATGGCGTGTTCACCTACCTCGCACCCTTGGGTATATTTATTGCCTTGCTCGAAGTAGATCTGAAAAGCTTGAAAAAAGCGGGGCTTCCTTTGCTACTTTTGTTTTTGCTAGGATCGCTAGCTACTGTAATTGGGGTACTCGTATCTTGGGTACTCGTGCAACCGGCAGATGCGATCGGCCCATTGGCTCCAGCAGTGGCGGGCATGTATACGGGAACCTACATCGGGGGAGCCATCAATTTTAATGCAATTGCTTTGCACTACAAGGTCAATGAGGCAGGAACCTTATTTGCGGCAACTACTGTAGTGGACAATTTGGTGGGTACCCCTTGGATCATCGCTACCTTAATATTGCCCAAATACTTGCAAAAACTTTTTCCTCGCAAAAAATTAGCATCTGCTTCTACAGGGGAAAAAGTCCAATCTCAAGAATCGATTTCCATTGGATCTATCTCCTCGGTACTTGCTTTGGCTTTGTTGGGAATGGCAGTAAGCAAGGCAGTGGTTACCTGGTACCCACAAGTGCCTGAAATCCTTGTGCTGACTTCCTTAGCCTTGGTACTCGCCCAGTTTCCAGCGGTGCAGCAGCTTCGGGGCAAACATACCATCGGCTACTTCTTGATTCTCGTGTTTTTGGCTGTAATTGGTACCCTATGTGATTTGACGGCTTTAATGGGAGTAGGAGACTTGGCTTTTACACTGATTTTGTTTGTGACCATTCTGGTTCTGGTTCATGGCCTGGTGATATTTGGTGTAGGGTCCTTTTTCAAAATGGACTGGGACATGATTGCAGTAGCTTCGCAAGCCAATATTGGAGGCAATACCACCGCCTTGGCCGCAGCGGAAAGCTTGGAGCGCCCTGACTTGTTGATTCCGGGTGTCTTGGTTGGGAGTCTGGGAAATGCCATTGGAACCTACATCGGATTTGCTGTTGCCAGCGGCTTGTTTTAAATTAGACGAACCCAAACGAACCACCCAACCTCTATTCTATGCAATCCAGTGTTTTAACAGAGCTTTTCTTGCCTTTTTCGTTAGCAGTCATCATGTTCGGCATGGGACTGAGTTTGCGCGTAGAGGATTTTAAACGAATCTTGATTTATCCCAAAGCCGTGGGGATTGGTCTACTCAATCAATTGGTACTCTTGCCCATTCTGGCATTCGGCATTGTAAAAGCATTTTCTCTTCCTCCTGAACTTGCAGTAGGACTGATGATTTTGGCCGTGTGTCCGGGTGGAGCTACCTCCAATTTGATCACCCACCTGGCCAAAGGGGATGCAGCGCTATCCATTACACTCACAGCATGTTCTTCTGTGATTACCGTATTCACCATCCCATTTTTAGTCAATTTTTCCATTTCGTATTTTATCCCTGGGGGTGAAGCAAAGCAGTTGGAAGTGGTGGGTACTGTAGTTTCTGTCTTATTCATTACGCTCATTCCGGTGGCATTGGGGATGATTACCCTTGCCAAGGCACCTAGATTGGCTGAAAAATGGGATCAACCCTTTCGCAAAATTTCTACTGTATTCTTTGTGGTGATCGTGCTCGCGGCCATTCTGAAAGAAAAAGAAAATCTAGTTCAGTACTTTATTGAAGCAGGACCAGCGTCCCTAGCGCTTAATCTAAGCACGCTTGCAGTAAGCTTTTTAATGGCCAGATGGACAGGATTGCCCTTCCGGCAAGGACTGACGATTGCCATCGAATCAGGTATCCAAAACGGAACCCTAGGCATTACCATCGCGGCCACCCTTTTGGCCAACTCTGTGATGTCTATCCCCTCTGCGATTTACAGCTTACTCATGTTTGGAACTGCCGCATTGGTGATCCTTTGGGGCAATAAGGTGGCATCCGCCAGCAAGGTATCCAATTGATTGGAGCGAATGAAAACGGTTTACCTGCTGCTTTTCTTTTTGCTTGGATTACATGGCCAGCTTTCTGCCCAAAGCTATTTTGACGAGCGAGGCAAACGCATCCTATACCCGGAATATGAGGAAAAGATTTTAAACGGGCCCTATTTTGGTGTTCCAGGTAAGCAATCTGGAGACATGCGGCTGGTGCATCGCATGCCAGTAGGCCTTACAGATGCGCGGCTGTTCTACGAGAAGCTGGGGAAAATGGATGTTTTTGAAGCAGGGCAACCCCTGGTGGTGATTTTTTATCCAGGCAAGGATGAATGCAATTCTGCCCGCGGCACTTCAGATCCCAAGACGCTAGCAAGTGATCATGCTGCGGTGCTCCGGTATGTCAAAAAACACGGCGCTGCAGCACCTGTTTACCTGTACCAGCAGCCGCATGGCTTAGAAAAATACGAGGGCATTCACAGTTGGGCCCCCGATCCGGAGGGAGTTTTTGCACAGCAGTTTTTTTCGTATCCCTATCCTTGCAAGAGTTTCGTGGTGCTCAGCCCAAAAGGAAATTACCGGGCGATCCTAGGGGAGTTTCCTATTTCTCAAATTGATGTTGCCCTCAAAAAACTCTAAGATGAATCCTCCCAAATCTGCACTTAGCTTGAGAGAGGCAGAAATTGCCGACCTCGCATCCTTGCTTGATGTCGCCCAAACTTCTTTTGTGCAGGCTTTTACCGAAGGCAATAAACCAGAGAATGTACAGGCCTATCTCTCCCAAGCTTTTACGTCCCTTCAGCTCGAAAAAGAATGGAGAAATCCCGCTTCCACCTTTCTGCTGGCGAGCTTGGAGGGGAAGTTGGTCGGCTACACCAAAGTAAACCTGGCTGCTGCCCAAACAGACGTTCAAGACCCTGAGAGCCTAGAGGTGGCCCGATTGTATACCCTAGAGGAAGTGTGGGGGAAGGGAGTAGGGCAGTTTTTGTTGGATGCTGCACTGGGTTTTGCCAAGGAAAAAGGAATGAGCTACGTCTGGCTAGGCGTCTGGGAGCAAAATGCCCGAGCCATCCGCTTTTACGAGAAAAACGGATTTAAGACCTTTGGGAGCCATCCTTTTCCTTTTGGAGATGAAATCCAGAACGATTGGTTGATGCGGGTGCAGGTGTGAAGCAGAGTGAGTTCAAGTTCCTACTTCTTGCAAGGAAAATAAGTACGTTGTATTTTTAAATAAAAAAATGAAGCGCTCTTTTCTAGTTTTTGTTGTGCTGCTGTTCATTGGAACTGCAACTTTTTCTCAGGAAAAAGAGCCCATTCTCATCTTGATTTCCCTAGATGGCTTTCGTCACGATTATGTGGAGCGCTTTCAGCCAGAGAATCTAAGCCGTTTTATTGCTGAAGGAACAGCTGCGAAGGGACTAATACCTTCCTTTCCCACCAAAACCTTTCCCAACCACTACACTATTGCTACGGGGATGCTTCCTGAGCATCATGGCTTAGTGGACAATGCCTTCTACGAACCTTTCAAAGACCAAGTATATACTATGGGCAATCGAGCTATTGTCCAGGATGGCTATTGGTATGGAGGGACACCGATTTGGGTGCTTGTGGAGCAACAGGGGATCAAGGCAGCGAGTTACTTTTTTGTAGGTACGGAGGCACCGATTCAAGGGGTCCGTCCCAGCTATTACTACGATTACGATGGGGGAGTGCCCAACCTCACACGAATTGCCAAGGTGTTTGACTGGCTTAGGCTTCCTGAAGCGGATCGGCCGCGTTTGATTACACTCTATTTTTCGGATATGGACGATACCGGGCATCGCTATGGTCCCAACAATGATGTGGAGTTGAAAAAAACATTGGATCGGCTAGATCATGAACTCGGTGCCTTGTTTGAAGGGCTCGAAAGCTTCGATCTTCCCATCCATGTGGTACTTGTTTCAGACCATGGCATGATGGAGGTAAAGCAGGACAACTTGATTCTACTGGAGGACTTGACGGAGGGAATTAAAGGACGCTTAGTCAATAATGGGGCTTTGGCCCACCTGCATTTGGAAAACCCAAAGGAGAAGCAAAAGGTGATTCAAGTGCTGTTGTCTCGAAATCCAAACATTTCTATCGATGACCTCAGCACAACTGAAAATTACAGCGACTTGACTGCATTTCCCCAGCGGAAAGGTGACCTATTGATTCTACCCAAGGAAGGGTATTACTTGACAGATGTAAAGGGAAAGGTCCGCTATCAAAGCAATGCCGCTCGTTTCCAAACCCAAGTGTTTGGAGAGCATGGGTTCAGCCCGCGCTACAAAGACATGCGCGGAATTTTTTATGCCAAAGGACCAATGATTAAGGTCGGGTTGGAGATCGAACCTTTCCAAAACATCCACATCTATCCCCTGCTGTGTCGGATCTTAAATCTCCCCCTTCCTTTGAACCTAGATGGGAAGGCAGCTGTATTGGAACCTATCCTGAAGTAAGCAGACTTTTCTTTTTTTAATCGGTACCGCTTGATTTTAGGAGAACTTCCCCTCCTTCAGATTTTAGTGTTCCGACTTATTTTTTGCAGATTTTACTAAAAATCGAGTTTTGCCTTCCATTTTTTGCAGAAAATACTAATCCACCTCTATCGCAGGCAAAAATTAGTAATTTTTACTAAAAATAAATCTTGTTAAATGACTGTAATTTTCAAATTATCAGGCATTTACAGGTATCTTTCCATTACTTACCAAGCAGGAGAGGGAGCGACAAAAGGGTGATTTTTTAATCTACTTTTTCAGCTAGTTCTTAAGAGGAACGGGCAAGTCTTCTTAAGGGTGATTTTTTTAACTGATTTTTTTCAACTGCTCCTTCTCCTGGCTTGGTGAGTTTTTTTAACTGAGATGTCAATTCGAAAAAACCAATACCATTTACATCGTTCTGGTAAGCTATGAGGTGGAGGATTTCACGATTTCCGAACAGCTGGTGCAGACCTCAGAAAATACTCGATTCTGGTAAACACTCAGCTGGTTTCAAGCATGTAAATGAGACGAGTTGACGAAATCAAAGGAGGAATAACTTAAAAAAAATAAACGAACCGTATGAATAAGGAGACGATTAGTAAACTGAATAAATCATTTGAGGAATCCGTTCACGAACAAGACGGGGTCGAATTTTGGTTGGCAAGAGAACTTCAAGAACTTCTTGGCTACACAGATTGGCGAAATTTTGTAAATGCGGTAGACAAAGCCAAGGAAAGTTGCAAAACCATGAAGGAAACCGTTCTAGACCATTTCGTTGACGTCAACAAAATGGTCAAAATCGGTTCTGGAGCGGAGAGAAAACAGGAGGACATCCTACTTACTCGCTATGCTTGTTACCTGATTGCTCAAAATGGCGACCCGAAAAAAGAACAAATCGCGTTTGCACAAAGCTACTTTGCAATTCAAACAAGGAAGCAAGAGTTACTCGAAGAACGGATTCGTCTGAATGAGCGCTTGTATGCTCGTGAAAAATTGGCAGCAACCGAATTAGAGCTTTCCAAAAACATCTACGAAAGAGGGGTAGACCATGCAGGTTTTGCAAACATTCGGAGCAAGGGGGATTGGGCATTATTTGGTGGGCTCACCACCAGTGCTATGAAAAAGAAGTTAGGGATTCCAGAAAATAGACCCTTGGCAGATTTCCTACCTACGATTACGATTACTGCAAAACAATTAGCAACTGAAATCACCAATTTTAATGTACAGCAGCATGATCTGAATGGTGAATCAAGAATTACGGATGAGCATGTAAAAAACAATCAAGATGTTCGAGGGCTTCTTGCAAAAAGTGGAATAAAACCAGAACAACTGCCTGCTGAAGAAGATATCAAGAAACTTGAGCGCAACGTGAAATCTGTGAATAAAGGGCTTGAAAAGAAAAAACTCAAGGGAAAGGATTAGGAAGTATTGGTATTTGAATCCAGCCCAACACTCCTCATTTTTTAATAAATCCCTACCCCTCCGCATTCCAATAAGCCATGCGCTCCATGCGCTGCACCTCGAGGGAGTAGAAGCCAAACTCTTCCACCACCTTGCCTTCAAGCCAATAGATCGCACGCCCCTTGAATGGGTGCTTTTTGACCGTAGGAGGGAAGTGAACCGTATCAATCCAGTGGCCCTCCTGATCAATCAAGGTGCCAAAGTTCATCACCTCCCCCTTGATTGTTCGGGTGTACTTGACCGTAACTAGGTAGCCAATCACCTGTACGATTTTTCCTAGCTGCTGCGGTAGTTCCCTCGCCTTCACTCCTTGGATGCTTTGATCTTGGAGCAAGTGGAAGGGGGATTCCAGTGGAAATTCCAAAATATCGATCTGATCCAAGATATCCTGCCGCACATCGAGTTCCTCCAATACGGGCACCTGGGGAGGCAAGCTTTCCCCCCAACTTCCTCCTCCCACCGCTGCAAACAACTCCTGTGTAGGTCGTGCCCCCACCTGCTTATGGTGAAGAAAGTGGGCCTCCCAGAGGAGCTGCTGCTTGGGTTTACCTGTAAACCGAAATGCATGGATGCGAATCAGAATGAGGAGCTGCTCCAATCCACAGGCTACCCGACGCACAAAGTCTTCCAGCCCCAGAAAAGGACCCTGCCCATGCCGCTCCTGCAAGAGGCGCTCGATCGTTCTTTTTTCAAGGTGCTTCAGGTGTATCCAGCCCATGTAAACAGTGGTCCCAGTGATTTTGGTGAGGTAATCGCTCTCATTGAGGTGAGG
>CAMCBC010000010.1 GCA_945872775.1 Spirosoma fluviale
CATTCCGAGTAATTTCAAAGAGAGCAAATTTTCTGGAGATTTCAGGTAAAGCCATCGGGTGACGACCGTCAAGAGGTACGCTAGTCCTGCTACAAATCCAAAGATGCTCCAGATGCTTTCATGAATGATTTGAGGCAGAAAAAAGCTAAGTAAAAGAATCAACCCTGCCACCACCATCGTGATGATTCCATAACTAAAATGAATCGAAGACGAGAATTTCATGTTTAACTGCCGATTAAAGACTTAAAATTACGTGGTTTTTGACGAATTGCCTACTTATCCTGCTGCATGGATTTCCAAAGGGAATAGAAGGCAATTGGGACAGCTGCCAAAGAACAGAGGAGGATCCAAAAGGGAAACTTTAACGTGGATTGCTGCTGTATCCACCAGCCTAGGGCAGTACCTCCTCCGATAGTTGCAAAAAGCTGAAACGACAAGCCCATGTACTTGATCCAAGTTGGATTAGAAGACCCTTTGGGATTTGGCTGGTTCTGTTTTGCAGTCATTTTTCAAAGATACTAGAAACCAAATTGAAGAATTCACCCCGCCAAAAGAATAATACCCCGCTGCCATCGTTCGGTAAGTGGTGCAAAAGCCCTAATTTGGTGTCTTGAATTGTACACAAAACCCATGCGGCAACAAGTAAGGTATGTATTAGGTCTATTGGTGGTTTTTTTGGCGGCTTGCTCCTCCCAAAGAAACACCTTTACCAACCGCACTTTTCACAACCTTACCTCCCATTACAACGCCTACTTTTTGGCAGACACCAAAATAAAGTCTGCAGAAGATCAAGTGATTGAAAATTACAAAGAGGACTACACCCAGATTCTCCCCGTTTTCATTCCGATCGATTCGGCGACCATCCAACAAAACAAAGTATCTCTAGATTCCGCGAGAGAACTCTCCTCCAAAGCCATCGACTGGCATCGGATATCGAAGTGGGTAGATGACAGCTACTACTTAATTGGTAAGATTGACTACCTCCAAGCACGCGTAGACGATGCCAAAAATACCTTCCGCTACGTCAATAGCCAGAGTAAGGACAAGGACCTGCGGCACAAAGCACTCATCAGCCTACTCCACCTCTACATAGACCAAGATGCAGTAGAGGAGGCCAACTTTACGATCGACTACTTGTCCAAAGAAAAGGACATCAACACAGACAATACCTTTGACCTGTACAAAACCCTCGCCTACTATTATGAAAAAAGGGGAGATCAAAATGGAGTGATTGGAGCGCTGGACCGAGCGATAAACTATACCAAAGACAAAAAAGAAAGCTCCAGACTCTACTTTATCCTCGCACAACGCTACCAACGCGAAGGATTGGATGCGCTCGCGTTTGATTATTTTCAAAAGTCTTTGGAAGGGAATCCTGCTTACGAGCGTACCTTTTTTGCTACCCTTTTTGCACAGCAAGTGGCCGAGCTTAATGCCTCTAAAGACCTAAAGAAGGTTCGAAACTATTACGAAGACCTGTACAAGGACCCTAAAAACAAAGACCTCAAGGATGTTGTGATTTTTGAGAGCGCCTTATTTGAAGAAAAACAAAACAACATCCCCTTAACCCTCGAGCTCCTTCATCAAGCAGCAAAGGAACCCGGTTCAATCCCTAGACTGAAAGGATACATTTACCAAAAGCTGGCAGAAATCAAGCTCGACCAGTTTAATGACTACCGGGCCACCAAATACTACCTGGACAGCGCACTCACATTTATCAACCCAGAGGATCCCGTAGCAAAGCAGCTTGCCGAAAAAAAGACAAGCTTGGATACCTATGTTTTCCATTTTGAACGCATCCAAAAAAATGACAGCTTGATCCAGCTGGCCTCCTTGACGGAGGAGGAGCAAGTTATCCGAGCTCAAGAATTCCTTATTAACGAAAAGCAGCGCCTAGCGGACTTAAAAAAGGAGGATAGTCCCAGTAAGTCGTCCTCTATTTTTGATAATTTATTGGCCTTTGGCGATTCGGGAAATGGATCTTCTTTCTACTTCGGCAATAGTACTGCCTTACAACAAGGAGCTATAGATTTTGTGCGTACCTGGGGCAATCGAACCCTCCAAGACAATTGGAGACGGAAAGCGGCCCAATTTCAAGCTGCGGCTGAATCAACACCACTTTTACCTCAGGAATCGGCGGACACCGGCAGTTCGGATGACACCAATGGTCTGCCCACCGTCGAAACTCTGCTTGCATCCATTCCCAAAAGTCCTTCGCAGCTTGAACAGGCCAATAGCGAGCTAGAAGACTCCTACTTTGAATTGGGTAAAGTGTTGTTTTTTCAAATGAAGGAAGCCCAACGAAGTGGGGAATACCTCGAACAGCTTATTCAAAAATATCCCAAGACCGTAAAAAAGCCGGAGGCCTATTACCTGCTTTATCTTGGGCAAAAAGAGCAAAAAGGAGATGGTAATACCTATGCACAACTTCTCAACCTGGAGTTTCCAGAATCACCCTACACCTTCTCAGTCAATAATCCAGAGGCTGGAGTAGGAAATAAAGGTTCTTTGGAATCAGCCAAAGGTTATGAACAGGCCTACGAAGCCTACTATTCAGGAAATTATTCCCAAGCGAGGGACTTGGTTTTTGCCACACTGGAAAAATATCCCTTGACCCGAAACACGGAAAAGCTCCTCCTGCTCAATGCCATGGTCACGGGTAAGCAGGAAAGTAGAGAACAATTCAAATTCAAACTGGAGGAGTTTATCCAGAATGCGAAAGAGGAAGAGTTGATTGCCTTAGCGAAAGCCATGTTGCAGCCACTGCTGAACTCAGAAGAACTGGCCTCCAAATCAAGTTCTTCAGTAGTACCACAGGAAGATCAGGCTCCAAAAAAGGAAGAGGTGAAGGAAAATGTTGCAGAAAACTTGGTAAAGGAAAGCCCTTACAAGGCAACTGATGACCAAACCCATATATTTGTAGTGGCATTGACCCCTGCAGATGTGGAAACGGCCAAGAATTTGCTTGGAGATCTAGAAGCATTCCATACACAGTCCTTCGGAAATGCTAGGCTGCGAACCGGAAATATGAATTTGAGTGCACAACTGTCAATTTTTATCATCAGCCCCTTCTCCAATGCCGAGAAAGCGATGGACTATTTGAAAACCTTTCAGGAAAAATTCACTTCGATTGGACTAAATGAAGAAATTAAAAACAATTCCTTTTTTATATCCATTGAAAACTTCCAAGTATTAAACAGAAACAAAGACCTGGAAGAATACCTACAATTCTTTACCGCTACCTACCGATAAGTCATGTTTAAACCCGGACCTTTTACCCAAGAAAATTGGGCATCCAAAACAATAAACTATTTGTGGAAGGCCTTTCTGGGAGGCTTAGTCTTCTTTGTCCTATTTGTCTGGATGGTGAGCATCAATTTTCTTGGATTGTTTGGATCGCTGCCTGATTTCAAGGCCTTGGAAAATCCAGACAGTGAATTGGCCTCCGGGCTTTACTCATCTGATGGCGTACTTTTAGGAACCTTTGCGCGCGAAAACCGCAGCCCAGTAACCTATGAGGAGCTAGCTCCTAATTTGGTTAAAGCCCTAATCGCTACGGAAGACGAGCGATTTGAGGAGCACTCGGGCATTGACCTTCAGGCCATGCTCCGCGTATTTGTGAAATCCATAATCCTTCGCCAGGATGCCGGGGGAGGCTCCACACTAAGCCAACAAACCGCTAAAAACCTGTTCAAAACGAGAACAGATGCCAGCTCTGGATTTTTAAGCAATATTCCAGGCTTGCGGATGCTTATCGTGAAAACGAAAGAATGGATCGTAGCTACACAGCTTGAACGCGCCTACACCAAAAACGAAATCCTTACGCTCTACTTGGACACTTCGGAGTTTGGCTCCAATGCATTTGGAATTAAAACCGCATCCAAAACTTTTTTCAATAAGCTACCCCAAGAACTTACCATCCAAGAATCAGCCGTTTTGGTAGGATTATTCAAGGCACCTACCTATTACAGCCCTGTATTTAACCCTGAAAATTCCCTCAGAAGACGAAATACAGTGCTCTCCCAAATGGTGAAAAACGAGTTTCTAACTGAAGCCGAATACGACTCCATTTCCAAATTGCCCATTGTTCTTGACTACCAAGTTCAAAACCAGAATCAAGGCCTTGCTACCTATTTCAGAGAGATCGTAAAAGCAGACCTCATCAAGTGGTCCAAAGAAAATTTGAAGTCTGACGGAAGTGCCTATGACCTGTTTGGAGATGGACTGAAGATCTACGTGACCATCGATAGCCGCATGCAGCGCTATGCGGAAGAATCCATGAAAGACCACATGAAAGAGCTCCAAAAAGCCTTTTACAAAGAAATGGGTACCAGAGATCCTTGGATCAATGAAAGCTTTGAGGTCATTCCAAACTTTATTGAAACAGCGGTTACCCGCACGGAAGCATACCGGCTATTGAAAAAACGCTACGGAGACAATACGGACTCAATCGACCTAAAGCTCAACGAAAAGAAGAAAATGCGGATTTTCTCTTGGGAAGGAGAGCGCGATACCTTGATGAGCACCATGGATTCGATGAGGTATTACAAAAAATTCCTGCAAACAGGCATGATGACCATGGATCCTGCTACGGGCCATATCAAAGCTTGGGTAGGGGGCATTGACCACAAGTACTTCAAGTTTGACCATGTCAAGCAGGGAAAAAGACAGCCTGGCTCCACCTTCAAGCCATTTGTGTACGCCGCTGCGATTGAAAATGGGTACAGCCCCTGCTACTCTGTAGTGGATCAACCTGTGGAAGTGTACATTCCTGGGCAGCCTGCCTGGAGCCCCTCCAATTCCGATGGCAAATTCTCCTATGAGCGGATGACCATCCGAAAGGCCATGGCCCAGTCGATCAACTCCGTGACCGCCTACATGATGAAAAAATTGAGCCCATTGATTGTCATTGAAACGGCTAGACGCTTGGGAATCACGAGTGACCTGGAAGAAGTTCCTTCCCTAGCTCTAGGTGTAAACGACGTGAGCGTATTCGAAATGGTGGGCGCCTTTGGAACTTTTGTCAACAAAGGGGAGCACATCACACCCTATTACATTGACCGTATTGAAGACAAGAATGGAAACTTGATTCATCAATTTACCCCAAAGAAAAAGCCGGCGATGAGCGAGGAGCATGCCTACTTGATGACCTACATGCTGAGAGGTGGATTTGAGGAAGAATCAGGTACGAGCCAGGGGGTAGCGAGCGCCATTCGCGTGGGCAATGAACTAGGAGGAAAAACAGGTACTACTCAAAATGGTTCCGATGGATGGTACATGGGAATCAGCAAAGATCTCGTATCCGGGATATGGGTAGGTGGAGATGATCGTGCCATCCACTTCCGAAGCTGGTCCGCTGGTCAAGGCGCCAAAACTGCCCGACCTATCTGGGCAAAGTTCATGGCAAAAGTATACGATGATGCCAGATTGGGCTACACAAAAGGTCCTTTCCCAAGGCCGGAAAGACCATTAAGTATCGAGATTGATTGTGATAAATACGAGTTTGACAGTCAACAAAACGCTGGCTTTGATTACGATGCCAAGAAAAATGATTTCTAAACTTGGATCAACCCACCTAAAAACAGCCTACTTGTTGGGCTGTTTTTTTTAAATTCACCCCATGCTTTCCTCCTCTTTTCTGCCCGAAGATCACCTTTCCTTACCGGATCAGCCAGGCGTATACAAGTATTACAACTCCGAGCAGGAATTGATCTATGTAGGCAAAGCCAAAAGCCTGAAGAAAAGGGTCAGCAGCTACTTCAATAAAAATAGTGGCATCAATCTCAAGACAAGGCGAATGGTCAAAGAAATCGCCAAAATTGAGATCACCCTTGTCAACTCCGAATTAGATGCGCTTCTTCTTGAAAACAACCTAATCAAGAAAGCCCAGCCCAAATACAACATCCTCCTACGGGACGATAAGACCTATCCTTATTTGGTACTCACCAAGGAAAGCTTCCCTCGGCTTTTCCCTACACGCAAATACATCCCTAAGCGAGGAACTTACTTCGGCCCTTTTGCAAGTGTCAAAGCCATGAATACGGTACTCGACTTATTGCGAGAGCTATTCACCATCCGTACCTGTAGCTTGGACCTATCTTACCTCAAGATTCAGGAGGAGAAATACAAGGTTTGCCTGGAATACCATATCGGCAATTGCCAAGGACCCTGTGTGGGCAAGCAGCTCGAAGCAGACTACCTCGCGGATCTCGAACAAGCCAAACACATTCTGAAGGGCAACCTATCACCCGCGAAGACATACTTCAAGCAGCGCATGGAAATCTTGGCAGAAAAGCTTGCCTTTGAACAAGCCCATCAAGTAAAAACCAAGTTGGAACTCCTTGAAAAATACCAGGCCAAATCCTTGATCACCAATCCAAGCATCGCCAATTTGGATGTCTGCACGCTGGTGGCTGATGAGAAAACTGCTTACGTGAACTACATGCGCGTAAAGAATGGGGCCATGATTACTTCCAAAAACGTAGAATTGAAAAAACGATTGGATGAATCTGAGCAAGAACTTTTAGTGACCGCCCTGATCCGACTTCAGGATCAATTCCAAAGTGATGCAGAGGAAATACTAGTCAACCTAGACCTAGAGCCTATCGAAGGGCTCAACCTCAGCGTTCCAAAAATTGGCGATAAGAAAAAGTTGATTGAATTGTCTCTCAAAAACGCACTCTATTACAAAAAAGAGAAGGCACTCCTCCTGGGCCTCAATCAAGACAAAAAGGATCGGGTCATCCGTCAACTACAGCAAGACCTAAGCCTACAGGAAATTCCCGACCACATCGAATGCTTTGACAATTCAAACATTCAAGGCACGAACCCTGTAGCCAGCATGGTTTGCTTCAAGCAGGGGAAACCTGCCGTGAAAGAATACCGACATTACCACGTGAAAACAGTGGAAGGCCCCAATGATTTTGCCAGCATGAAGGAGATTGTCGGGCGTCGGTACAAGCGGCTCCTCGAAGAAGCATTGCCACTTCCTAAGCTAGTGGTGATCGATGGGGGCAAAGGTCAACTATCTTCTGCGGTGGAAGCCTTGCAAGAACTCGGGATTTATGGAAAGATGCCCATCATCGGCATAGCCAAGCGACTGGAAGAAATCTATTTCCCTGGGGACCAATACCCCATTCACTTGGACAAAAAATCCGAAAGCTTGATGCTACTCCAGCGCATCCGGGACGAAGCACACCGCTTTGCGATTACCTTTCACAGACAAGTTCGTAGTAAAAAAGCACTCAATAGCCAGCTGACCGACATTGATGGGATCGGAGCGCTAACTGCACAGAAATTACTGAAGGAATTTAAATCGGTGAAAAAAATCCAAATGGCTTCGGAAGAGGACATTGCAGCAGTCATCGGCGCTGCCAAAGCCAAAGCCCTACTTGCTGAGTTAGCAAAAAATAAAGCCTCGAATTAATTCGAGGCTTTATTTTTTACCATTCCCAAACTGAATTTTCAAATTCTAAGAGCTTGTATTCAAAGGCGAGTGCATCCAAATAGGCTTGCATTTTTCGCCGATCTGCGGGCGTATTTTTATCTACCAAGTCGATGACCAAGGCCTCACTATCGTTGGTGTAGCGAGTCACTACTGACCTGAAAAGTCGAGACTCAAAGGCCTCATTGTAGGTGATGCTTTTTGAAATATTTTGGAAGTTAATCCATCGCGCATCTGGATGTTTTGCAAAATGAGTCACGAAGTCTTTGTAACGGATAAATCCTACTGTCTTCTGAAAACCTACCCCTGAATTCGGATCCGCATTGGTCTCTGCAGGCATCACCAATTGGATGTACTTGATGTCAAACTTAAATTGGGAATGCTGTCTATCAAAAACAAAGTCCTCTTTGAAATCTAGAAAAAACAGTTGCTTGACGAAAATAGAATCCTGAAAATCTGTTTTCCAAAAACTGGAATCAAACTGAGCGATCGAAAGCGGCTGAGTAAAGTTTTCATCTGCAAAAATCTCCAAAGCATTTTGTTTTACTGCTTTGTAGATGTGATTGATGATCCCATTTTCTTTGTTATCCCCAGAACCATAAAGGGGGATATTGTATTTCTCTCGCAGATCGATTCTTCTCCATACAGAGATTTGATACATCTTGTCATCCTCACGAATGCGCTTGGCAGAATAGACTGTGTCCATGGCATACTGACGGGTCACTAGCCCAGAAGGATTAACAGAAGTGGCAACTTGTGCCGCTGCCTCTCCAACAAAGCCAAGGACGACCAAGCAAGCAAACAAAGTGTATCTCAAGAATAGTTTCATAGCAATTATGGTTTTAGCATACTGAGAAGCTTACTTCACGCGTACCGTTATTACCCCACGGAAATCCATAGGTATTTTTTCTCCTCTAAAATTAGTTCTAGTAATTTGATTGATTCGGATCACAAGGATGTCTCCAGAAGCAGCACCACCAAGTAATCCTCGAATCCCCGCACCAATGGATACTGGAGCACCTCTTGGCACATCATTTCGAACCAAGGTGATTTCTCCTCCCGTAACTGCGAAGTTAGCGTCCTTAGCCATGGTTCTGGCGAAATTTGGATCAGATTTGGCCACGATTTTTACACCGCTCAACACATTGGTAGTTTGTGCTTGGCTAATATCTAATTCAGATCCATTGGCGGCTAGCACGCTGATGGTAGGGTTAGGAACTGGTTTGATATCAAACGTTTCATCCCCAATTTTATTTCCTCCGCTACTTACCCCAATCGTCACCTTACCGCTTGCATTAGGCACAACGGTCACCTGACCAGCTTTTGCTCCTTTAATCTTATCTCCATTCGTCACGGTAAATTCCGGAGCATACGAATTTCCTAAAGCAGGAACATCGATATTCAAATCATTCGCACAACCCGCATACAGCTGTTGTACTACCTCTGAGGTGATTTTGATGACTGGTTGCGCCACAAAGTATTCATATTCGATAGGCAATACCTTGTCTTCTCCTCCCACATTGGTAACGATCTGACCTCTCAATACCTTTTTGGCTACTCCTTTATCATCGTAGTTTGCTGCAGGAGTGGCCACAAATTCAATTTTTCCGAACCCTTTTGCATCTACTGGAATAGATCTCCCATCCAAAGACATCGTTGGAGATGCCGAAGAAGAAGAAGAGGCGATAAACATGGTGCCTTCAAACTTTGTACCTGCAGCCACCACATTGGAAACTGCAGAGATTTTAGCTTCTGTGATGTCCGCTTTGAAATAAAACGACCCGATTGTATTTGCAATCGTGGTTAGCGATTCATTCTCAATATTCAACACTTCGTTTTGAAACTGGGACAAGATCGCAATGGCAGCTCCCACAGGTGATTTTACAAAATTCAGCGAAACAAAACTTTTGTTTCTGGCCTCCAAATCATTTGCAAATAATTCAATTTCAGATGCGTCTTTCGCAATGGGACGAAAAGCCAAGTTCGTAATGCCAACACTCTTCAAAATGCCTTCTACAGTTTTTGGGAATTCATTCAGCTTCTTCTTGAGTTCTTCCCCTTTCCCCTGATTGACAAATAGATTCCCTGAAGCTTCGGTATTTTTTAAAGAGGAGTTTACATAATCTCCCTTCTCATTTTTAGCATTGGACTGTTTGATCAATTCCAACTTAAGTCCTTCTAGGTAATCGTAGATCTCCTTTGATGCAGCTCTTACCTTTTTGGAAGCGGCAACTTTCGGTAAGTCCTTTTCATTGTTTCCTTGTTGAGCGACTGTATACTCAATGGAACCTACCATAGACTCATTTTTTAAAACGTAATTCTTAGAAGTTCGCTCCATCCCATCGTTGAGAAGGACAAACTTCTGGAGAATCTGATTACTTACCTGGAGGGCCAAAAGGGCCGTCAATACCAGGTACATCATCCCGATCATCCGCTGTCTAGGTGTCTCTTTAGCTCCTGCCATAGTGGTCTATCTTTCTAGAGTTGAGTGGTAAATTACCCTCTTATTGCAGTAAGCATTCCTCCGTAAATCTTGCTCAGCGCACTCACATTTTGATTCAATTTGACCATCTCCTCCTTGAAGGCTTGGGTTTCATTCCCTACCTCAGTGAAGCTGGACATCGCTGTAGACATGTTTTTATAGAAATCAGCACGAGTCTTTTTCTGCTCGGCTGTATCCTGAAGTTCTAACTCATATACTGCATTCAGCGCCGCCAAATTCTTGGTTACTGCCTGAATCTGTACTTGATAGGCTTGCGCGTCCTGAGAAGCAGAAGACATCGCCATCAAGGCAGAAGCAGTTTGTGCGTAGGAATCATTCATGCTTGCCAAAGTCTTGGAAGCAGTTTGCACTTGGGCTGCATATTCAGTGGTAGCCACAGCTGCATCAGCAAGATTTCCCATTTTCTCGGCTGAAGAAGCCAAATTCTTCATTCCTTTACCCAAGCTCTCAATCAACTCTGGGCCAATATTTGCTTGAAGCAGCATGTTGTCCAGCTGAGCAGCAACAGGGTCTCCAGTAACTGCTACAGCTCTTTTCTTAACAGGCTGGGCAGGTCCCTCCTCATCCAATTCAGGATATACTTTGCTCCAATCCACTTCTTTTGGGCTCGGCTCAAAGGCAGATAGGAAAAATATAACTGCTTCCACAGACAAACCGATACCAATCATCCAATTGGCTCCTTGTAAATCCAAAATTTTGAACATTGCACCAAGAATTACGACTGCTGCACCGATGCCATAGATTTTCGGCATCACCTTGGAATAAAAGAAATTGCTCTTACTAGCCATCTGAACTTAATTTTTTGTTGGGTATAAATTATTTAAGGGGAAGGAAATTACCTTCTCATTCGCTTGTTAAGCTTCGCATCCATGGAAGCTGATCGACCGATAAATGTCATGACCGTACGAAATCCAATGTGTGCTTGAGCTACATCTTGGTATTCGTAGGTACGGGTGGAAGTTTCTAAATAGTGTCCAATGTCTTTCCAACTTCCTCCACGAACAATTTTTCGTGGTTCATTGGTATCCATGTAAACAGGGTCCAAATCCCAAGTTTCTGCTCTAGAAGTGACCTTATAGGCATCCATTACCCATTCGGCTACGTTGCCTGACATATTGTAAAGCCCAAATCCATTGGGTGCAAATACATCTACTGGGGCAGTGTAAGTAAACCCATCGTCGATGTAATTACCTCTACCCGGCTTAAAGTTGGCCATCAAACAGCCTCTTTTATTCTTCAAATATGGGCCTCCCCATGGGTACTTCGCAATTTCTTTGCCCCCTTTGGCAGCATATTCCCATTCTGCCTCAGTCGGTAATCTGAATGCAGGTAGGTCAAACTGGATGTCGTCGTTTGCACGGAGGTGGTAGGTTCTCCACTCGGCATATTTTTGAGCCTGATCGTAAGAAACCCCTACTACTGGATAGGCATCAAAAGCAGGGTGGTCAAAATAAAACTCCATCAACGGATCACCATAGTGGTAGGCAAAGCTTTTGGTCCAAACCGTGCTGTCTGGCTTCAGCTCATTTAGGTTGAAGGTAGGCGCTGCCTTGAGTGTGGTAGGTGTACCTGTGTCTAGTTGACCAGATTTTACTGCTTCTAAAAATTGACGGTACTTGTTGTTGGACACCTCATATTTGTCCATAAAAAATTCAGAAATCGTGATCTGCTTGTTCAAAGAAGCTTGCGTGTAAGCAATGTCCTCATCGGATTGACCCATCCAGAAGGTCCCTGCTTTGATAGGAACCATGTCGACAGGAAGATTTTGCTTCCAACGAATTCGCTTCGCTACTCCCGTTACTTCTCCTTTTCGATTTGCTTTATCGCTGGCCATTCCCTTTTTATTGAATAGCCCACAACTTGACAAAAGGGAAATGAATAGAATCCCTACGACAAGTGATGAAAAAGGAAATTTCATTCTAGTGTACATAAATGACTTTTTTAGAGTATCATCAAATTTTTGGCCAAACTTTGCCAAACCGTGAAAATGACGTCGAAAGTTAGGTTATTTTAGGTATATAAAACAAACACAAAGAGATCTTAGCGCTGTAATTAGATTAACCTAACTACTAATTTTCTTAATTGTTGCCCTGATAAATTCCTTAAAACCTAAATCTGGGTGTACGCTGAATAACCCGGTTCACTGTCTTGGAGACATCTGACCAGGCATAACGCAGCATCAATTCATGGGAGGTAGGCGCCTTGGCATCTAGCCCCCCAACCACCAAATCAAAGGCATAACCCAACTTTAAGCTATTGTCTTTCAATAGGCTATACCCTAGAATTAAGGACACGGATTCCTCTCCTCGGTAGGCAAGCCCTCCATTCACTTTATTCTGGATTGTGGCTATAACGCTCACCTCATAGGATAAAGTATGGGTGCCTAAAGATTTTAATAAAATACTCGGTTCTATCCGCAGCTGCCCCAAAGGACGCATCCGATATCCCATCAACAAATAATTGTGCAGTTGAAGTCGATTGGCATAGCTCCCATCTCCAAAATCAAAAGAAGCTTGGTTGAGGTGCCTTCCGCTGAGTCCAACATAAAAATTGCCGCCATCTACGAGTAGCCCAGCACCCATATCCATGGCCAGCTGCGTCTCAGTTCCCGATTGTGGTAGACTAGGTTCTGGATTTACAAATTGCAACTCCTCAAAGTCCAAGGTACTATTAGAAACACCCAGGTATCCTCCAAAGCTGAGTTGCGTTCGTTGAATTTTCTTGTGATAACTGCCTTGAAGATTGACTTCCAAGTTGGACGTAGCCCCAAGTCGATCGTTGACCACTGTAAGTCCATAGCCAAAATTCTTCTCCTTAAGCCTTCCCTGAAGGGCAATCAATTGGGTAGTCGGTGCAGTACCAGCTCCAGTGGTAGTGGTATACCCTTGCCATTGGGTGCGATGAAATGCAGCGAATTGAAGCCCTCCCTCTTTGCCAGCTGAAGCAGGATTAAAAAAGGTCCCTGCCGAGAGGTATTGTGTAAATTGAGGGTCTTGCTGCGCAAAGGCTGACCCAGATACAAACAGCCCTAGGATAAATCCCATTGCTCTAAAAAATCTAACCCATTCGTTTTTTCTACTCATTTTGGATGTGGAGTTCCCAAATTTAAACTAGTCTAGGAATTTAAACTGAGAAACCACTGAAAATGATTCTAAGAATTACAAATTATTGGCTTTTTTGATAAACAATTCCAAGGCGCCGGTCATACTTGGAGCATTTGGCAGTGGTGCTTCAATGTCCAACATCAGCCCCATGTCACGCACAGCTTTCGCGGTAGTTGGCCCAAAGGCTGCAATTCGGGTTTTCCCTTGTACAAAATCTGGGAAGTTCTGACGCAAAGATTTGATTCCAGAGGGGCTAAAAAAGGCCAAAATATCGTATTTGACATCGGCCAAATCAGATAAGTCTGCTGCAACGGTATGGTAAATGATTGCTTCTGTGAAAGCGATCCCTTGTTTCTCCATGTAACCCGGAATATCGTCCTTACGAATATCCGAACATGGGAAAAGGTATTTTTCGTTTTTGTGCTTTTTGAAGTAGTCAAAAAGGTCTTCTGCGGTCTTCAAACCTACAAAAAGCTTGCGCTTTCGAATCACAATATACTTCTGTAAGTAATGTGCTGTTTGGTCTGAAATGCAGAAATACTTCATTTCAGCGGGCATTTCGATTTTGAAATCCTTACAAATTGCAAAAAAATGGTCGATCGCATTCCGGCTCGTAAAAATGATTGCCGTATGCTTCAAAATATCTATTTTCTGCTTTCTGAATTCTTTGGGGGGAACAGGCTCCACCTTGATAAATTGCCTAAAATCGATCTTCAACTTATACTTTTCTGCAAGCAGGAGATAAGGAGAATTTGCTTCGGTAGGTTTAGGTTGAGAAACCAGTATGCTTTTTACTGGGGTATAGCGATCTTTTGGAGCTGCACTCATGCTGGGAGTTCCTTTTACGTTCAACACATCACTGGGCTAGTACCAAAATCCATTTGGTCAAAACCAAAAATGGTACTATTTCAGCTAGGCAAAGGTAAGTAAATAAATGGTATTTCTTAAAATTCAACCTATTCATCATTAATAAGAAGAGTCCCATGACCCCAAAGAGGTACACCCAAAAGACCGCTTTCATGAGATTTGAAAACACGCTTTCTAGTGAGTAAAAGTCATTAATCACAAAAAAAGTGGTCGCTATTAGAACCAGCGTAAACCCAAATGTGATGAGGCGAAGCAAGTAAAAAAAATGGGCAAACTCAGACTTGCCTAAGTCAAAAAGAAAGGCCATCAATTTGATTGCAGAGAACTTTAGGATAGTCACTACCAACAAAATGAAAGATGCCAATACCCAAAAAAGTAGGAGAGAAAGTGAAGATATCCCACCCCAATCTTCGATCCAATCCGGCCTGAAAATAACAATCCCTGTAACCAAACTTTGCGCAAGAATCATGGATACAAGGAATAAGAAAAACAAAATATCAAAGGAAAATACTTTTTGTAGTCCCCCACTTTCTGAAAAATCTTCTGCTTTAATCACCGATAAAGGCTGCAAGAGTACTCCCAACAAATAGGGATAAATCCTCCTGTAAACAGCTGTCAAACCCAAAATAATTAAAAGTGAAACGGCTATAAAGTCCTTGAGCGGCTGTACAACTTGGCGCTTTTCAAGTGCAAAGAATTGATCCCCTTCGCTTGTTTTCTTTTCCTCCACTTCGTTTTTTGCGACCTTGGTAATGGCCAAGCCAAAGTCCCCAAGCCTAATCTTGTCGCTGACCACGGTCACGAGTAGGCTATCCTTTCCAAATTCTCTCTTGAAAGCATCAGTTGGAATAAAAAAAGTGGTGTCGTTTTGGATCAAATCCCAGAGTTTTCCATCTACGAATACCGTAGAATTGCCGGGCACCTCAAATTGAAAATACGATTGTGGAAAAGAATTCACTGCCAATCGCACCTGCTTCTGCCCAATGGAACCTACCAAAGACTGTTCGGTAGAACTCCTCCACTCCCATTGGTAATTTTCCAATACCTGAGCAGCTCCCCAATGAGAAACAAAAAAAAGGATTAAAATAAGTGCTGTTCTACGCATTGAGCGGTTTGGCAAAGGTACTAGTCCACCTAGTGGAACTCGAAAATCCTCAAAAAATTACTCAGGAAATAGCTACTTCCCGACTATTTTTTTCTTCCTACAAAACTCAGCAATCCTGAGACAGCCTCCAAATGAATTTTAATCAATGTGCGTCCGCAATTTGGCAAAGCAAACCTAAACGGCAGCTATTCACCTGAATCCAAAAAGGAAATGCAGAGGCGCAACCTAAAGTTGATCCATAGAAAGGGTGACATCCGTTATATTTACCCAACTTTCAACTCAAATGGCGGGTCTCTACATTCACATTCCTTTTTGCAAGCAAGCCTGCCACTACTGTGATTTCCATTTTTCGACAAATCTGAAATCCATCGCTTCAGTAGTGGATTGCATTTGCGTAGAGCTCGACCTTCGTAAGGATTATTTGAAGGGGGAACAGGTAGATACGATTTACTTTGGAGGGGGCACTCCTTCGCTTTTGCCTACAGATTCCTTAGAAAAAATCTTGACTCAAATTGCCCTCCTATTCCCTGGAAAAAGGCAAGAAGTGACCTTAGAAGCCAACCCAGATGATCTCAATCCCGAAGCTTTAGCCACTTGGAAATCCCTTGGCATAGATCGCCTAAGTTTGGGGATTCAAAGTTTTCAGGATCCAATCCTAAAAGCCTACAACAGAGCACATTCTTCAAAAGAGGCGAAGCAAGCCATCCAATTGGCACGGGCAGCTGGATTTGAAAAATTTTCGATTGATTTGATTTACGGGTACCCTCACTCGGACCATTCGCTTTGGCACTTGGATTTGGAGGAAGCACTTCGACTCGATCCAGGTCACCTTTCTGCCTATTCCTTGACCATCGAACCCCAAACGACCTTTGGAAATTGGACCCAGAAAGGAAAGTTCAGCCCTGCAGAAGATGAATTTGTAGCCCAGCAATACGAATGGCTTCAAGAGCAATGCGACAAAGCAGGCTATGTTCAGTATGAAATCTCCAATTTTAGCCGCCCAACTCAAGCAGCAGTTCACAACAGCAACTATTGGAAACGCAGCCCTTATCTCGGCATTGGTCCTAGTGCACATTCTTTTGATGGACAGTCCAGAGGCTTTAATCCCTCTTCCAACCCGAGCTACACCAAAGCCCTTGCAAAAGGTTCCGTCCCTTTTGTCATCGAAAATTTGAGCAGTTCAGAGCGTATAAATGAGGAAATTCTCACAGGCCTTCGCACCCGCTGGGGAGTAGATACCGAAAGTTTGGCAAATCGCTACCGCCTGGATATTTTGGAACTAAAAAAAGGGCCCATCACAAAATTAACTGCACTAGGCATGATCCAGACCCTGGGGAAAACGCTAACTTTAACCCGTAAAGGTCAGCTGCTCGCTGACAGCATTGCCTCCGAAATTTTTATTGATCCCCATGACCTATCCTAGAAAAAAGGACGCCGCCCCCATGGCAGATGCCTTCCAAGACTTGTTGAAGGCCTACCGTCTGGAAGATACCTACCAGGAGAAGTTGCTCATTTCTTCTTGGCCCGAACTGGTTGGAAAAACCATCGCTGACCGCACCAGCAATGTGTACATCAAGGACAAAAAACTTTTCGTGAAAATCACCTCAGGTCCTGTAAAAAAAGAGCTTCAGCTCAATAAATCTAAGGTAATCGCCCTGATCGAATCCCAAATAGGAAAGGGAATCGTCGAGGATGTGGTCTTCCTGTAAGCTTTTTGTAAGATTTAACAGTTCTACCACATTTCGAGGGGCTTAAAATAGCTGTGCATTGGCTGACATTCCCTATTTTTGAAGGGTAACTCCATGATCAAGACCAGCGCACTTCCTCTTGGCAGAATTAGCCTTTTGTTGGCCATAGTAGTCTGGCTTGCCTTGGTGTTGGTGGACTTGGTGCGGATTTTTGGGATGATCAACAACCTGGACTCGGGCATCGCAGAGGAGGTGACTTGGATCTTAGAAATTCTATTTTTCATTTTTGTTTACCTCGTCTACCGACATGTTTTTTGGAAAACAAGACAATCAGATTTTTTGACCCTGATCTGGAGAGGAGTCTCCACCGGCCTTTTTGCAGCTTCTGCAGGCCTACTTACCGAATTGATTTACTATGCCTTGGGGGAAAGTAAGATTGGGACAGATCCCTTTTTAAAAAATGTTTTCTACCACATTAATTTCGCTTGGACAAGTGCCTTTTTGATCGCAACCACACTGTTGTGGAAGCACCTGATCCTCTATCAAAAAAATAAGCAGGTTGTCAACCAATGGCAAGTATTTGAGTTTTCCATGGCTGGGGCCTTGTTTTTTGTGTTTTTCAATCACAATAACCTTGACTACAGCTTCCTGTTTGGGTTGGTCATCCTTCTGGTCATTTCAATTCTCCTTGCAGCAAATTTAAAGTGGATTCCCTACCTTAATTTTAAAGAGAAATGGAAAACATTGCTTTTTCTCTTTCTAATCCTACTCTGTGCGGGGGTCTTATTTTACCGGGTGCTTGACTCTGGCAATGAAGGACGAGTACAAATTAACCTGACCGACAACCTGTTTCTAATGGCCTTGTTTGGGTTTGTATTTGTATACGGCCTCTTTAGCTTTTTGGTCACCCTTTTCAACTTGCCTACCTCTTCAGTTTTTGAACAAAAACTAACAGAGGCCATTAACTTTCAGAAGTTAAGCCAGTCCATACAGCCAGAAGAAAGTGAAGAACAGGTACTCGACATCTTGCTTGATTCCTGTATCAGTGCATCGTTTTCGGATGGAGCATGGATCGAACTGAATCCAAAAGAACAAGTTCAAATCAAGAATCCCCTCCGAATTCTGGACGAATCGACGCGGACAGAACTGACCAAGCTCATCCCACAAGAAAAGCAAAGTTGGGTTTACACGAGCGCTGCGGAGATCCCACAACCACTGACCATTCGCCTGATCCATCCCAATTACAAATCCGCATTGCTGGTACCCCTAGTCGTCAATAAATCCATCCTAGCCCGGATTGTATTGATCAAGGAGGTGAAAGAGGGATTCAACAAGGAGATGTTGAGTATCATCGGCACCTTCGCCAGGCAGGCCTGTATTTCAGTTGAAAACCACCGCTTGCTCAACCAAGCCATCGAAAATGAGCGGTACCAGGAGGAATTAAAAATTGCCCAGCGTGTTCAAAAAGCCCTTTTGCCCTTAAAGCTGGACCACCCTGATTCTTTTGATATCTGTGCCTATTCCAATACAGCAGATGAAGTTGGGGGTGATTATTACGATACCTACCAAGTCGATGAAAATCATTTTGTGCTGATCATGGGGGACGTTTCTGGCAAAGGCACCTCAGCAGCATTCCACATGGCCCAAATGAAGGGCGTGTTTCAAAGCTTGATTCAATTGGACCTTCGCCCTGCGGAGTTCATGAAAAAAGCGAATGCTGCCTTGAGTAAGTGCTTGGAGCGGAACCACTTCATTACTGCATCCATCTTTGAAATCGATGTAGTCAACCACACATTTTGCCACGCGAGAGCTGGGCATATTCCTACCCTTTGGTACAAGGCAACCGAAAACAAGGCTGAGTTTATCTCCGTAGAAGGGCTCGGATTGGGGATTGTAAGAAACCTAAGCTACAAAAACCACGTACAGGAGAAAACATTTGAATACCATTCGGGAGATATTTTAGTACTCCTTACAGATGGCATCCTAGAAGGAAGAAATGAGACTGGCGAACAGTTTGGCAACGACCGCCTAAAAAAAATAGTAGAAGCACACCCTCAAAAAAACCCAATTCACCTACAGCAAGAAATCATTGATTCACTTCACCAATTTGTGGGTGGAGATGGAATGATTGACGATGATTATTCCCTGTTGGTAGTCAAATTCAAGTAAACTGATTTAACAAGCGAAGCATGCTGCAACTAGAACGAAAAAAAGAGGAGAACAAGGATATTTTACGCCTGATTGGAGAGGTAGATGCCAGCAATTCCATTCTATTGGATCAATCTATCCAGGAAATCCTGGAGCAAGGCGCAACAGTCTTATTGATTGATGGAACTGAACTGGAGTATATTTCTTCTGCTGGATTGGGTGTATTTATGTCTTATTTGGATGACTTTTCAGAACGAGGTATTCGATTTGCAATTTTTGGGTTGAATGAACAAGTAAATGAGGTTTTCAAAATTCTAGGTCTAGATCGGCTAATTGCGATTGCCCCAGACCTATCCACTGCTACCCGACTTACACATGAGTCATAAGCTGAACTTATCCTGTTGTACATCTGCCTTGGTGGAGTTGCGGAGCTTTTTACAAAATAGCTTGAAAGCATATGGGTTTTCGGAAATAGACAGACACCAGGTGACCTTGGCCGTGGAGGAAGTATGTGCCAACCTGATCATCCATTCGCATGCCTGCAACCCCAAGGAACTGATTCGCTTGGAAGTAAAAGACTTAAAAAAGAAGTTAGCCATAGAAATCACCGACAAAGGGGATGCCTTCAACTTATTGGAGTACGAGGTGCCAGAGCTAACGCAGGTGATTGGAGAAAAGCGAAAAGGAGGAATCGGGATTTTATTGGTCAAAAAAATTATGGATGAGATTGAATTTGAAACCAAAAACGGAGAAAATACCTGTAGACTAATAAAAAATTTTCCGGATGCTTACAGACCTTAACATGGAGCAAGGGAAAGCCGCATTTTATCTTTATAATTTTTGTATCTTTGGTCACTAATTTGGTCTTCCTATCGATGAAAAAAATAGCCCTACCGGCGTTTCTAGTACTTAGCCTTATCCTTTCGTTAAGCTCTTTTCCTTTTTTGGCACAAGCCCAAGAAAAGAAAGAAGTCCTTGTCGTTGTTGGTACGATTTCGATTGACAAAGAAGAATTTTTACAGCTAATCACAAAGGGAAAGGAGATTGATGCTCCACCAATGTCCTTTACAAGAAGTGAATTCGAGGAGAACTTCGAATCATTTTTGAACTACAAATTGAAAGTAATTGAAGCAGAATCCATGAATCTAGCTGATTCAGAGGAATTTACTATGGAGTTTGCTTCCATCAAAGAATCGTTAGTTGCTCCATTTCTAATCAAAAACTCCATCGAAGAAGGGGAAGTGAAAAAGGTGTATGGACGCTTGCAAGAAATTGTACGCGCGAGACATATCTTGTTCCAATTCCCTCCAAATGCGAGTAAGGAAGACAGCATTGCCATGCTTACAATGGCTTTGAAAGTAAAGGCAGAACTTGAAAATGGGGGTGATTTTAACGCCTTGGCACTAACCTACTCAGATGACCCATCTGCCAAAGTAAATAAAGGAGATTTGGGCTATTTTACTGGCCTGCAAATGGTGCAACAATTTGAGGAAGCGGCCTACACGCTCCCTGTTGGCAGTATCTCAGATCCTATTCTGACAGACTTTGGCTACCACATCATTCAAGTGAATGGCCGTCAAGCCAATCCTGGTGAAGTACAGGTTTCCCATATTTTGGTACGATTTGATTCTGAAAATGCAAGCCAGGAAGAAAGTGCGCGGAGGAGAATTTCAGATATCTATGCAGAAATCCAAAAGGAAAACACGGTTTGGGAGGAAATAGTACAGGCTTATTCCGAAGATCCTGCCACCAAGTCCTCAGGCGGTATTTTGCCCTGGTTTGGAGTGGGCACCATGATCCCTGAATTTGAAGTGGCTGGATTCTCCTTGACAGAAATAGGCGAAGTATCTCCCCCCATCAAAACGCCTTATGGCTACCATATTCTTCGACTTGAGGGTAAAAAAGGACTGCAATCCTATGAAGAAGTCGAACAAAGCATTCGCTCAAAAATTTTGCGTAACTCCAAAACTGGCATGATTCAATCCCAAGTGGTTGCCATCCAAAAAGCACGTTTTGGATTTCAAGAAAATGAATCTGGGATTTCAAATCTCACCGCCGCGGTGACTGCCACTGATTTAATGGGATTTGGAACAGCCATTCAACAAAAAAATCTTCGTGGCACCGAGCTATTTAAGGTAAATACGACTTCCTATACAGTAGGTGATCTGTGGAACTACATGCAAGCTCAGGAGATTACTCCAAGAGGTGATGGAACCTTCTTGGAGCGTTGGCTTGCCAAATTCACAGAGGTTACTTTGGCGAAAACAGAAGAGGAGGACTTGGAGGGCAACAACAAAGACTATCAAAATCTACTGAAGGAATACCGAGATGGGATTTTACTTTTTTCCCTGACCAACCAAGAAGTATGGCAAAAAGGCTTAAATGACAGCATCGGGCAACGAGCGTATTATGCCAAAAATATCCAGAATTACCAGTGGAAAACGAGAGTGCAGGCCTACCTCACAAAAGTGAATGATGCTTCGAAACTTGAAAATGCTCGAAAGTACCTACAGAATAAGGGATTTGATCCAAACAGTTTTGCTGCATTTGAAGCGGACTATCGGATCAATTATCCAAATGCGTATGCTACAGAGTCCGGAACTTTTGAATACGAAGCGCATCCGATACTCTCAAGAGTTGATTTGAATAAGTCCTATCAAGAGCTAGAGGTCGATGGGGTTTCTTATGTATTGGTTGTAGGGAAAGTTTATCCTCCGGGGCCACGCAAATTTGAAGAGGCTCGGGGATTAGTGATCCGAGATTACCAAGCGTCTCTTGACCAAGCGCTTACCAAAAGATTGAAAGAAAAATATCCTGTTCAAATCAACGCAGAGGTCAAAGAAAAGACTTTTGAAGCTTTGAACCATTAATTCCTCCCATTCGGATCTCCCGAAAAAGAAAAAACTATGAAATTGCTAAAACGACTTCTTCCGAGCCTACTTGCATTTTGGATCTTGGGACAAGCTCAAGCCCAAGAAACAGCCACAGGACAAGTGGTTGATAAAATCGTTGCCAAAGTAGACAATAATATTCTACTAGAATCAGAGGTTCAAAAGTCCTACCTAGAAGCGGTTTCCCAAGCCCAGCAGGGCATCGAAGCCCCAACTCGGTGTTCTATTTTTGAAAGCTTGTTGATCAATAAGCTTATGGTGGCAAAAGCTGTGGTAGACTCCGTTATTGTCACGGATGCGGAAGTACTCTTAGAGGCCAACAATAGATTTGCAATGGTCATGCAGCAATTTGGCGGAGATGAAGCCATGCTCGCAGAAATGTATGGCAAGACTGCCGATCAACTCAAGGCAGAGCTAGAAGAGGTCATGAGGGAACAACTCATCGTTCGAAAAATGCGAAAAACCATCACCGATGGCATCACCGTATCTCCTGCCGAAGTGCGTGCATTTTTTGGGAACATCCCGGCCGACTCACTACCCTTATTTACGTCTGAAGCTACCGTAGGCCAAATCGTCCGCAAGCCAGAAACAAGCCCGAAAGTCAGAGAAGACATTATTGCGCAGCTTTTACAATTTAAGGAAGCCATCTCTAGCGGAAAGTCTACCTTTGCGGAGTTAGCCAAGGCCTATTCGGAGGATCCTGGCTCAGGAGCACAAGGAGGCGATTTGGGCTTTTTTAGGAGAGGTGAACTGGCTCCAGAATACGAGGCCACTGCATTGGGCCTTCGCCAAGGGGAAATATCAGACCCCGTTGAAACCCAGTTTGGGTTTCACATGATCCAGCTCCTAGAGATTAAAGGTTCAACCTTCAATACGCGTCACATCCTACGAATTCCAAAAGCCTCCGAAGAGGATATTGTAAAAGCCGAACGCTACCTAGATAGTTTAAAAAAGGAGATTTTAGCAGATAAAATTGATTTTGCCAAAGCAGCAAAAGAGTATTCCCAAGATCGAACAACCTCGGATGCAGGAGGGTTTTTTACCGATCCAGCCACTACTTCCAACAGGTTATCCTTGCGTACCCTAGAAGATCCTGTGCTCTACTTTACAATCGATACCATGAAAATTGGGGACATCACACCCCCGATTCGTTTTGAAGACCCAAGAGAGGGCACCAAGGTTCGCATCCTTTTCTACAAAGCCAGGTACCCTGCCCATAAGGCAAACCTTGAAGATGACTATGAGAAATTGAAGGCAGCCACGCTCCGAAGAAAAGAGGATGAGGTGCTCAGCAAATGGTTTGTCACTGCCAAAGAAGATATTTTCATTGACATTGACCCCAGCTACGATCGCTGCGATGCATTGAAAGATAAATAAAGAACTAAAACCTCGCCAAAAGCGAGGTTTTTCTTTGCATTATACTTTATGCTGGAGGCTCCCGCTAGAAGGAACAGCAGGGATAGCTTAAGGTGAATAGGAATCCAAATTAGCTTAAGCCAACTTCAACGGATTCCCCTCCTTGGGTTTGCTTTTCAAAAAGCGCCGCATACACTCCCTTTTGAGCGAGCAAGGAAGCATGATCTCCGCGCTCAACGATTCGTCCCTCATCCAACACGATTATTTGGTCGGCCAGCTTGGCAGAGGACACTCTGTGAGAGATGATGATGGAGGTACGATTTTCCATGATCTTTTTGAGGGAATTCAATATTGCATTCTCCGTCTTGGTGTCCACAGCAGAAAGACAGTCGTCTAAAATCAAAATCTTCGGCTCCTTGACAATGGCTCGCGCAATCGAAACCCGTTGTTTTTGGCCTCCAGATAGCGTAATCCCCCGTTCGCCAAGCAGGGTATCGAATCCCTTGGGAAAATCTAAAATGTTCTGGTAGACATCCGCATCCTTGGCTGCTTGAGTGATTCGTTCCAAACTTGGATCATCTAAGCCAAAGGCAATGTTATTGGCAATGGAATCAGAGAAAAGAAAAACATCCTGTGGAACCACACCGATCTGGCTGCGAAGGCTAGCCAATGCATAGTGCTGAATGGGTCGATTGTCTACAAGTATGTCACCAGAAGTAGGGTCATACATCCGCATCAGCAAGTTGGCGAGTGTTGACTTGCCCGAACCGGTCGTCCCAATGATCCCCAAAGTCTGTCCAGCTTCAATGGAAAAAGAGACATCCCGCAAGGCCTGGATCCCAGAATCTGTATAAACAAAAGAAAGGTGATTTACCTGAAGCGCACCTTCAAGTGTGGCATTGAGGTTCTTTTCAGATACCAAATCCGTCTTCTGATCTAGCAATTCATTGATCCGTCGCTGGGACACCTCTGCTCGCTGCACAATACTGGTCACCCATCCTAGGGAAGCCACTGGCCAAGTCAGCATGTTGACATAGAGAATAAATTCGGCAATGACCCCATAGCCAATCTCCCCTTGAATGACCATCATGCCACCTACATATACCGTGATGATGGTAGATATCCCCACCAAGGCCATAATCAACGGGAAAAACAAGGCATTGACCCTTGTCAATTCAATGGATTGGTGCTTGTACTCTTCACTTGCTTTGGTAAACTCATCCGCAGAATCCTGTTCTCGAACAAAAGCCTTCAACACCCGAATCCCTGAAAATGCTTCCTGCACAAAGGTGCTGAGCTGGGATAGGCTCTGTTGAATTTTTTCAGATCGTAGGTTAATTAGATTATTCACGTAATAAATACTCAACGAAAGTATCGGCAAGGGCAATAGCGAATAAAGGGTAAGCTCCAAGTTGACCGAAATCATGTACGAAATCACCAAAGGAAATAAGATCAGCAGGTTGAGTCCATACATGATGGCTGGGCCCAGGTACATGCGGACCCGACTTACATCTTCTGATATTCGAGCCATCAAATCTCCCGTGCTGTTTTTTCTGTAAAAACTTAAAGGCAAAAATTGAAAATGCTCAAAAAGCTCATTTTTCATGTCGTACTCAATTTTTCTCGACATGATGATGAGCGTTTGACGAATCAAAAACAGGAAAAAGCCCCGAAGCAAGGCCATGATTAAAATCAAAATCCCAAAAACGAAGACCGATTCTAAAAAATACTCCCGAGCCAACTCACCTATTCCACCCTTGTCGAGGGGAGCAAAAAGCGCAAAACTCTCCACCACATAATCTATGGCGATTCGAACCAATTGAGCTGGAATAATTACGAAAATATTGGATATCACCGTAAACAGTATTCCTAAAGACAATAATCCCTTGTATTTAATTAGGTATTTATTTATTCGCCAAAGCTCCTTCACAAAATAAAGTCTTAGTTTTTAATAAATTTATTGTATAAAATTTGGATGTAGAAAATTTGTAAGCTCATAAAAGTATTTAATTTTGTGCTCACAGGAATTCCGAGTTTTAACCCAAATATAACACATTCTAAAAAGCTATTTTCAGATGTTAGCGATTAATACCACCGAAACTGTACGTGAGGGTTCAATTTTTGGACAAATCACCACGATGGACCATGAGCAGTTGGTCATTTGCCATGATCAAGCTACAGGCCTCAAAGCACTGATAGGAATTCACAACACGGTCTTGGGACCAGCACTCGGAGGAACCCGCATGTGGCCGTATGCAACCGAGGAAGAAGCCATCAAAGATGTGTTGCGCTTATCGCGAGGCATGACCTTCAAAAACTCACTTGCAGGCTTACATTTAGGGGGTGGTAAAGCAGTAATTATCGGCGACCCTCGCCTCAAATCAGAGGCATTTTTACGAAGATTTGGTCGATTTGTAGAAAGCTTAGGCGGTCGATATGTGACTGCTGAAGACGTCAACATGAAGACTTCAGACATGGAATACATGGCCTTAGAAACTCGCCATGTAACTGGCTTGCCAAAAAGTAAAGGCGGCGCCGGTGATCCTTCTCCCGTCACTGCCTTTGGGGTGTACATGGGAATGAAAGCCGCTGCCAAAAAAGCATTTGGTTCTGACTCCCTTCAAGGCAAGAAAATCGGGGTTCAAGGTGTGGGCCAGGTTGGAAAATACCTGATCAACTACCTCGTGAAGGAAGGAGCGGATATTTTGATCACGGACATTTTTGAAGACAAACTCAAGGAAGTGGCAGCAGCTACTGGAGCCACAGTGGTCGACAGCAACGTGCTCTACGACATGCCGATGGACATCTATGCACCCTGTGCGCTCGGAGCCACCATCAACGACCAGACCATCGACCGCTTGACCTGTAAAGTCATTGCTGGCGGAGCCAACAACCAGCTAGAGGATGAAGCCAAGCACGGCAAAATCTTGATGGAAAAAGGGATAATCTATGCCCCAGACTTCTTGATCAATGCTGGGGGAGTGATCAATGTAGGTGCAGAGTATTATGGAGAATATCAAGAAGAGACCGTTTTTGCACAAACAGAAAAAATTTACGATACCTGCTTGTCCATCCTAAACGCTTCCGAACAGCAAAACATCCCTGCGCAGCAAGCAGCAATCGAAGCCGCTAAGGCAAGAATTGAAGCGATTGGAAGACTTAAACTTCCATTTTAAGGCATTTCACCTGGATTAAAATGACCACTGAAGCTAGATTCAGTGGTTTTTTTGTGCCTTCAGCCATGAGGAGAAGACGCATCTATTTGCTTATATTTGTGGCTCTTTACATACCCTATGCTCAACAGAAGAATCCTTAGAGTCAAAGCATTTCAGAACTTATATGCTTTTGAACAGTGCAAAGGATCCAACATTAACTTAGCCAAAGACTTTATACGAGAGTCTTTTTTACCTGACCTCAACAGCATGGAGGTTCAAGATAAGGCGGCCCTTTCCCTAGAGGGAGAGGAGGCTATCCAGATTTTTGAGCAAAATGTGGAACTAGGCCAAAAATTACTTCCCGCTGAAGCAGGAGAGAAAGTAAAGAAAATTGCCTTAGAAGCTCTCAAGCAAGTTCGCGAAGCCAACGAAAAGGACCGGCTTTTTCTATTGAAAAACATGGTGGTTTCTGCCGAACGAATCCCACAACTGTACCTCCTCGCCATTGAGCTACTTCAGGCATTTGCCAAACACGTAGGAAAAGAGGTAGAAAAAAAGCAAAAACTTGCAGGAGATACCCCCATTGCATTTGGAAATGAACTGAATCTCGCCAACAACCAGGTTTTAAAGCGACTTCGAGAATCCCCAGAATATCAGGCTGCGCTCAGTAGGAATGGGGTAAGCTTGGATGAACTCGAATTAGAGATTAAAGAATGGTTCAGAGAATACATCAAGACAGCCGAACCGTACCAACACTACTTGAGCTTGGTGGCACCTACTTTGGAGGAGGATTTTGAACTAGCAGATGAGCTCTTGAAAAAAGTCATCTTCAAAAATGAGGTCATCCTTACCTTTTTTGCTGAAAAAGACTTGAACTGGACTGAAAACAAATCCGTAGTGCGAAGCCTCGCGGCCAAGGTGTTAAAAAACGCATCGCTCCCGGACAACAGTCAAGCTGAGCCCCTTCCAGAAATTGCGATGAATTGGGAGGAAGACAAAGAATTTTTTGAAAATATTTTTAACTTCACCATCGCTAACGACGTAAGCAGTAAAGTACTTATCGCCGAAAAAACAAAAAACTGGGACATCGAGCGTTTGGCTTTTACAGATAAGGTCATCATCTCCATGGCACTTGCAGAAATGATTCATTTCCCAAGCATCCCGGTGAAAGTGACCATCAACGAGTACATTGACATATCAAAAACATACAGCACTCCGAAAAGCAAGCAATTTGTAAATGGATTGCTGGATGTTTTGGCAAAGGAACTAACCGATAAAGGACAAATCCGCAAGAGTGGAAGAGGCCTTTTGGACAATAAATAAGACTACCATGGGAAAAACAACCAACACATTACTCGCTTTCGCCTTGGGCGCTGGAGTGGGTGCAGCCTTAGGAATCTTATTTGCTCCCGATACTGGAGCGAATACCCGAGACAAACTTTCTTTCAAGCTATCCAAATACAAAAAAGAGTTGGAAGACCTCATCAATGAATTGGTGGATGGTAAAGAAATTCATTTGAATGAAGCAAAATCTGAAGGCAAACGAGTGATCTCTGAAGCAAAAAATAAGGCAGAAGACCTTTTAAACGATGTAAATAAACTAATTGACCAAATAAATCAAGACAAAAACTAACATGAAAACAAGACTACTCAGCGCCATCGCACTAGCCGTCGTATTGCTATCTTCTTGCTCTCAGGGCAAAGACGATCAAGCAGAAAAAATCAAAGCCTTAGAAGATAAAATCGCTGCAATGGAAGGGTCCAACATCCCTGTTCCTGCGGATATGGCTCAAACTACCACTCCTGCAGATGCAAGCACCCTAGGGTCATTCCAGTTCAGCGAGATGGAATACGACTTTGGAACCATCAACGAAGGCAAAGTGGTTGAAAAGATTTTCAACTTCACCAACAATGGCCAAGCTCCTTTGGTGATTTCCAACATCACCGCTTCTTGCGGATGCACTAGCCCTGATTGGACCAAATCACCAGTGCAGCCAGGTGAAACCGGATTCGTAAAAGTGGTATTCAACTCTACTGCAAAGTCAGGAGCTCAGTCTCCGACCGTTACAATCCAAGCAAACACCAACCCAACTGTAACTCGTCTAAGCATGAGAGGAAGTGTAACTCCTAAGTCTGCTGGCGGTGCTGCTGCAACTGGACCTGTTAGAAAATAAGCGATGTATTCATTCATTCTAGCTCAAGCTTCTGTAGGAAGCAGCGGTATTCTTGGCCAGGTATTTCTTTTTGGATCGATCATTTTGATCATGTACTTCTTCATGATCCGTCCACAGCAGAAAAAACAAAAGGAAACCAAGAAGTTTATCGATGAAATAAAAAAAGGAGATGATGTGGTGACCATTGGAGGTATCCATGGAAAAGTTTACAGCGTGGAAGGAGATACCGTCCTGTTGGAGCTTGACAAAGGGCTAAAGGTAAAAGTCGAAAAGTCTGCCATCTCTCTAGACTTCTCGAAAAAACCAAGTCCAACCAAATAACACCTTGCCTGATTCTAAAAAATCCCCTTGGAGAATATCCAAAAGAAAACTCTCCAATCTAAAAGTGGTAGTCCTCTGCGTTGCAGCGGCTACCACTTTTTGGGTTTTAAATGCCCTCAACAAGGATAACTACAGTACCATCGTAGATTATCCCGTACAATGGGAATACGATCAAAAGAATTACATCCCGGTAAAACCACTGCCAGAAAGCATTCAAATTCAAATTTCCGGAAACGGCTGGGACCTCCTCCGTAAATATTTTAATATCAGCGGAACTGCCTACCCTATCCTACTCCAATCCCCTGCTGAGAAAAAATACCTGCTCAGTGCAGACCTAAAAAGAAGTTTGGGCGAATTTATCACCCCCACACAACTTGAGAACGTCCTTGGGGACACCATCCACTACCAGATTGATCGAATCGTCACCAAAACGCTTCGCCCCGTATTGGACTCATTAAGTTACTCTTTCGACAAAAACATTTCCCTAGAAGGGAAGGTCAACTTCATTCCTGACCAACTAGAAATCACTGGACCATCTTCGGTTTTAGAGGCTTTTGAAGGAAACTATCCTGTGGCTTTAAACGCTTCAAAAATCAATGCTGATTTTTCAGGAAAAGTAAAGCTAACGGTAGATGAAAGTTTGACTCAGCTAGTTCAACTGAAGCAAAAAGAAATTCAAGTCAGCTTTTCAGTACTCTCCTACCTGGAAGGAAATAAAAGACTGAAAATCAAAAAAGTCAATTTTCCGAGCAATGTCAAAATCTCCAATGAAGAGCTGATACCAGTACTAAGCTATTTAATTGAGGAAGGCGATTTGCCCCAGCTCAAAGATCTCCAATTTGAAGCAGTACTAGATTACCGAAAGCGGAATCGTACGGATAGTACGCTCCAAATTGAAGTGAATCCCAATCCAAAATTTTTAAAGGAAGTAAAGATTAGCCCTCCGCAGATTAAACTGAAGTATGAGTAAGCAGCGCCCCTTGCTTGTCGGCATTACCGGCGGTATCGGCTCCGGAAAATCCACCGTCTGCAAACTTTTTTCCCTATTGGGAATTCCAGTATACACCACTGATGATCGCGCCAAGTGGCTCATGGCCCAGGATCCCGAACTTCGGAATCAAATTTCAACCACCTTTGGTGCTGCAGCCTATTCCTCCACCGGTGAACTCAATCGCAGCTTCCTTGCAGAAACGGTTTTTCCCAGTCCTGAAAAAATAGCCGCACTAAATGCGCTGGTACATCCTGCGGTCAGGAAAGATTTTGAACACTGGATCGCACAACAAACCGCTCCCTACCTCATCAAAGAAGCAGCGCTTCTTTTCGAAACGGGTGCAGCAAAAGAGCTCGACTATGTCATCAATGTCAGCTCCCCACTTCGCATTCGCATGGCTCGGGTCCTCCTTCGAGACCCCCATCGATCCGAGGACCAAGTAAACCAAATCATCAACCAGCAACTTCCTGACGAAGAAAAGAATGAGCTGGCAGATTTTTGCATTAAAAATACGGACAACAAACT
>CAMCBC010000011.1 GCA_945872775.1 Spirosoma fluviale
AGTCAGCAGTTCAAGAGTTTTTTTGGATCTGTGGTGCTCTTCATTGGAGTCTACTTTTTACTGAAAAGAGAGTTTGACCTTGATCTAGGCCTAGATCAATTTATTTGGCCAGTTGGTTTGATCGCACTTGGCATCTACTTGATTCTCCATAAAAAGCAGGAATACAAAGTCATGGAGGAGGCTCGAAAAAACTGGGAAGGCTCTCGGAAAAATAAAGCAGAAGCTAAAAGTTCGGAGAATATCGAGTCAGCCGAAGTAGTAGAGGATACAAACGTTTCGAAGGAAGGGTCAACCAAGGCTGCAGATTCTGGATTTGTGCGAGCTACTGGAACCGCCTTTGTGGACCGAATCAATGAGAGCGTCATCTTCAGTGGTGTGAATCGAAAATTGATGACCAAAAATTTTCAAGGAGGGAAGGCGACCGTGATTTTTGGAGGGCTGGACCTAGACCTAACGCAGGTGGATTTTACTGGGGTGGTCACGCTAGACCTTGAAGTTGGATTTGGTGGGGTCAAGTTGATCATCCCACCTCACTGGGATGTACGTACAGAAGTATCCAACATAGCTGCTGGGCTTGAAGACAAGCGAATGTTCCGAGAAGGAGGAGTAGACACCAATAAAGTCTTGATTCTAAAAGGCACGCTATTGTTCAGTGGTTTGGAAATCAAGTCCTATTAATTCATTCTGAAACCTACCCCAGCCCTTGTATTTAAACGCTTTTTCTAGTTCAAGTTTTGGGAAATGGATACTCCCAGGAATCGGATGCATCTGGTTTCTGGGAGCTTATTTTTTATTGCTCCACCAAGGAATGAAAGAAGAGCCAGCGCGCGTGGACGCTTTCTTTTTCACCCTATTTTTTTTGGGAGGGGTTCTTCTTTTGGACCGAGTGTTTCGGCATTACATGCCCAACCGAAAAAATGGATTTCTTCTGGTTATTTTTCCACTCTTGCTCAGTGGGGGATTGGTATGGGGGCATGCGCAACTCCTGGAATGGTGGTTTGCAGAAGAATCTGATTACTTGGAACTGTTGGAATCAAGCTTTCTCTACCGCTGGGTGTTTCTTGGAGTAGTGATTCAACTTCTAGCCGTGTTGGCAGTGGTGATCTCTAAGTTGGCAGGGCAGGAGGAGCTAAGCCGTCGTGAGGGACAGCTGCTTCAGCTATCTAAGGATGCAGAGCTTGCTCAACTTCGGCAGCAGCTGCAACCCCATTTTTTATTCAATAGCCTCAATTCCATCCATGCTTTGGTACTTGCAAGTCCGCAGCGGGCGAGAGAAATGGTGCTGTTGCTGTCAGATTTTTTGAGGGGCACCCTTCGTAGTGAAGGCCAATCTAGGATCAGTTTATCTGATGAACTCAAGTATTTAGGCATGTATTTTGACATCGAGCAGGTTCGCTTTGGACACCGCTTGTTGGTCGAAATGGAAGTAGCGTCTGAAGTCGAATCGCTAAAAATACCACCGCTTCTTGTGCAGCCGCTAGTAGAGAATGCAATCAAATATGGCCTTTACGGAACTTTGGGAGAGGTCACGATTCGAGTATCCTGCAAAAAGGAAGAAAATTACCTCCTGATCACGGTGGAAAACCCTTTTGATTCCCAAGATTCAGGGCCTGAGGGCATCGGCTTTGGATTGAGTTCGATCGAACGCAGGCTATTTTTGATTTTTGGAAGAACGGATTTGCTGCTTAAAAGTGCCGAAAACAACTTGTTTCAAGTCCAATTAAAACTCCCCCTAACCGCATGATCAAAACCATTGTTGTGGATGACGAGCCTTTGGCTACCGGTCTAGTCAGCGAATTTTTGAGGAGCTACCCTCAATTTGAAGTGGTGGCGATTTGCCACGATGGGTTTGAGGCCTTGAAGGCGATCCAACTTTTTCAGCCAGAGCTGCTTTTCCTAGACATTCAAATGCCTAAGATTACGGGCTTTGAGTTGCTCGAGCTTTTGGACTCACCGCCTGCAGTATTATTTACGACAGCTTTTGACCAATATGCGGTGCAGGCCTTTGATGCCAAGGGGCTGGACTACTTGGTGAAGCCTTTTTCTGAAGCCCGATTTGCACAGGCGATCGCACGCTTTTTAAGTCAATACAAGGCAAATGAGTTGCCCGAAGCAGGGGACTATCCCGTTTCCGAGGAGCGAAACAAACGGATTGTGGTTCGGGTAAAAAATGAGATCAAAATCATCCAGACCCAGGAAGTAGCCTACTTCGAGGCGGAAGACGATTACATTTCCATTCACACCCAGGAAGGAAAATTTTTGAAGAAGATGACGATGAAGCAGCTGGAAGAGAGTCTCGATCCAGACAAATTTGCCCGTGTGCATCGATCTTTTTTGGTGAATCTTCAACAGGTATCGGGACTTGAACCCTATGAAAAGGACTCCTACCTCCTTCGGCTTCGGTCAGGGCAAAAAATTCCCGTGAGCAAGTCTGGCTATACTCGTTTGCGCCAAGTTCTTGGACTTTAATTCACGTTTATAAAAAAAAGTCCCGCATCTGCGGGACTTCCAACTTAATATTCGTCCTCGTTGAAGAAAAAGTCATCCTTTGTAGGATAATCAGGCCAAATTTCTTCAATGGTCTCGTAAGGTTCCCCATCGTCTTCCAGCTCTTGAAGGTTTTCCACTACTTCAAGTGGAGCGCCAGAGCGAATGGCATAATCGATCAATTCATCCTTGGTTGCTGGCCAAGGGGCATCTTCAAGGTAGGAGGCTAGTTCAAGTGTCCAGTACATAGTTTTTGTTTTTGGAGGTGTTCCGGATGTTAATTATGCAAGAATAGTAATTTTTTTAATATGTAGGTTGTACTCAATTTCTCGGAGAAAGTTGCTTCAAGACATAGTTCTTTACATCAATCTTTCGCTTGAGGCTAGAAAGCTTTTTTTTCATCATCATTTCGAAATCTGCAGTCTCTACTCGGAAGTTCACCGAATTGTTTTGCATGGTCTCCAATTCCCCCTGATCGCGGTGTAAGAGGTCCTTGAGAATGGATGATTTAATTTGATTTTGTTCATCCAGCATTTTGTCCGCAAAGTCAGCATACTTGCTGTGCCCGAGTTTCTCCAAAAAGGCCTTTTCAAAGATGATGTCCATGAAAAACTGGTAGGAGCGCGCAGGTAAATTTGCCTCTTTTGGTTTATGCATCGGGAGCTTTTTCCAATCTTCCTGGATAGTTTTGGCGCGGATTGTAATCTCCTGGCTGGTAGGCTGGTGGGCGAGTTTTTTCAATTCATCCACCATCCCCTCGATTTTGCGAAGCACTTCCCGAGGGGGCATCACTGGACCCGGGTTGAGTGTACGCTTGTAACGGGAAAATATCCGATTATTTAATTTTGAAAATTCATCCCAGATGGGTTGCCGCCGTTCAGCAGGAACTTTTCCAGCGGTTTTCCACTCCTTTTGAATCCGCTTGCTGATATCAAAAGCCATTTTGGCATCCGGGAGATCGTGTGCTGTACGTGCCTGCTCCAACAGGGATTCATACACTTTAATATTCTCTTCCGCCTGTAGGGCGAGTCCATCGTAAAAGTGCTGCCGCTGCTCAAAGAAAAAGTCAACTGCTTGATTGAATTCCTCCTCTATCTCCTCATGAACCTCTTTTTCAACAGGTCCAGTTTTGATCCAGCGCAACTTTAATTCCTTGAATTTTTCGGTGGTCTCTTTCCAGTCCGTACTGGATTGCATCGCGAGCGCTTCCTGAATCAACCCTTGCTTGATTTCTAGGTTTTTGCTTCGATTGCCCTGGATGATTTCACTTAAAAATTCTTCCTGCTCTTCAAGTTGGGCGATCAACTGCGTAAAATCCCCTAAGGCATCACTGGAATACAGTGATTCTTTGAGGTGAATCAATTTCATTAAAAAGGAACCCTTGTTCTGATTTTCTTCGATGGCATCTCTTAATCGGGCCACCTTTTCTTCAATTTGGGCAAAACGAGTTTCAAAATAAAGGAGTGTCGATGCCTCGTCTCCTTTCACCTCACCAATCACTCGGTCTGGCCTACCTAAAAATCCCTTTAGAAAGACCTTTCCGTCTTGGATATATCCAAAGGCATGTTGCATGGTACTGCTCTAGGTTATAGGTTGTGTAACTCAATTTTATGCAAAATAATCAATTAGCCCTCACTTATCCTAAGAAAGGTATATTTTTGCCTTTTACAATTGTTTCTTACCCACCGAACTCCTTTACTGGCATGAGCGCAGAAAAAATCATCTTTTCCATGGCCGGGGTTTCCAAAATCTACCCCCCGCAAAAGAAAGTACTCAAAGATATTTACCTCTCCTTTTTTTATGGAGCCAAAATCGGCGTATTGGGTCTCAATGGCTCAGGAAAGTCCTCCGTACTACGCATCATCGCGGGTTTGGACAAGGAATTTTTAGGGGAAGTAGTTTGGTCCCCAGGCTACACTGTAGGGATGCTAGAGCAGGAACCCAAGTTGGATCCTACCAAGACCGTCAAAGAAGTGGTGGAGGAAGCGGTAGCAAGTACGGTCGCCCTGCTCAAGGAATTTGAAGAAATCAACGAGAAATTCATGGACCCGGCCCTGATGGACGATCCGGATGCCATGGACAAGTTGATCACCCGTCAAGGGGAAGTGCAGGAGAAATTGGATGCAGTAAATGCTTGGGAGCTCGATGTGATGCTCGATAAGGCTATGGATGCCTTGCGCCTTCCGCCAGCTGAAGCCAACGTGGCCAACCTATCAGGTGGTGAAAAAAGACGCGTGGCCCTCTGCCGTTTGCTTTTGCAGGAGCCAGATGTGCTCTTGCTCGATGAACCGACCAACCACCTGGACGCGGAGTCGGTGCATTGGCTAGAGCAGCACTTGCAGAATTACAAGGGAACAGTCATTGCGGTTACCCACGACCGTTACTTCTTGGACAATGTGGCCGGCTGGATCCTCGAACTAGACCGTGGCGAGGGCATTCCTTGGAAAGGGAACTATTCTTCCTGGCTCGATCAAAAGCAAAATCGCCTCAAGCAGGAAGAGAAAACCGAATCCAAGCGTCAGAAGACCTTGGAGCGAGAATTGGAGTGGATCCGCATGTCGCCTAAGGCAAGGCAGTCCAAGGGTAAGGCCCGTTTGAATGCTTACGATAAGTTGATCGGAGAGGAGTCCAAAGACAAAGAAGCCAAGTTGGAATTGTTTATCCCGCCAGGACCACGTTTGGGTGCCAAAGTGATTGAGGTAAACCAGGTATCCAAGGCCTATGGAGATAAATTACTTTTTGAAAACCTCAGTTTCTCCTTGCCTCAAGGGGGCATTGTGGGGGTAATTGGTCCCAATGGAGCTGGAAAATCCACACTCTTTAAGTTGATCACTGGCCAGGAGAAGGCGGATTCGGGCAATTTTGAAGTGGGTGAAACAGTCAAATTGGCCTATGTAGATCAGGAACACGACAAGTTGGATCCCAACAAGACCGTGTACCAGTTGATCTCCGATGGCAATGAATTGATGAAGCTGGGCAACAAGGAAGTCAATTCCCGTGCTTACGTGTCCAAGTTCAACTTTGCAGGTTCGGATCAGGAGAAAAAAGTAGGGGTGCTTTCCGGTGGGGAGCGCAACCGTGTGCACTTGGCGATTACGCTCAAGGAAGGTGGCAACTTGCTGCTTCTTGATGAGCCGACCAACGACTTGGATGTGAATACCCTTCGAGCATTGGAAGAAGCCTTGGAAAATTTTGGAGGTTGTGCAGTGGTAATTTCCCACGACCGTTGGTTCCTAGATCGAATCTGTACGCACATCTTGGCCTTTGAAGGCGACTCGCAGGTACTCTGGTTTGAGGGCAACTTCTCCGACTACGAGGAAAACAAAAAGAAACGCCTGGGCGATGTAATGCCGAAGCGCATTCGCTACAAGAATTTGAAATAAACCTTTGAGGTCTTCTACACCTTTGAGGTCTTTCTTAGACCTCGAAGGTGTAACTATTTAAACCGTCGAGGTTTTTTATAAATGGCAACGGTTTTTCCCCTCCTTTGAGGTCTTTTTCAGACCTCGAAGGTATAGTATTTAAACCGTCGAGGGTTCTTAATAAATGGCAACGGTTCTCCCCCTCCTTTGAGGTCTTTTTCAGACCTCGAAGGTATAGTATTTAAACCGTCGAGGTCCTTGGAGACCTCAACGGTTTTCTTCAGACCTCGAAGGTCTAGCCCTCGCTTATTGAAGGGTAAACCGATTTTTTCATTTCACCTGGCTTATCAATTAATTAAAATGCTTTTCATTAGCATCAATTTGGGGTAAACCGTATTTTCACATTATGGAAAGAATGTTCAGAATAAAATTGACTCCTGAAGCTGACGGCGGATATACGGTCACTGTTCCTTCGCTACCAGGATGCGTCACTTGGGGAGAGACGATTGAGGAGGCGAAGGAAATGGCGAAAGAGGCGATTTTACTTTATTTGGAAGACATGGAGGCGAATAACGAGAAAATCCCAAATGACATGAACAGCCTGGAGTTGTCGTTGGTCGTGTCTTAATTTTTAGTTACCAAAAAACTCTTTTCAAGAGTTTCATTTTTTGATTTATGAAGAGCGTATCTCCAAAAGAATTAATCAAGCTTCTTGAAAGTTTGGGTTTTGTACTCCAGCGAAGTAAAGGAAGCCATCAGCTTTTCAAGCATCCTGATGGTAGACGAACCATGGTGCCATTTCATTCCAAAGACCTAAAGACAGGGACCCTTTTGGCAATTTTAAAACAAGCAGGAATTTCAAAAGGAGAAATTTAAGCTAGTCTCGAATAAAGCATGCATGTCCGGTGGTTTTGATGTCGGCTGACTTTAGTAGGCTCCTTCTTCTAAAAGGGGACTGGAATTCTACTTTTCTTAAGAGGGTAAGGGTTGTTTTTCTACCAGTATTTAGATTTCTTAGGTGCCAGATTAATTCAATCCAGCAGATGAGTAAGCGAAGGATTTATGACCAAAAAACCAATTGATCTTCTTTATGGATTGCCTTTTCGATTCATTGGACTGGTTGTTCTCCTCCTTTCCCTTTCTGGCTGTCAAGAATTCATCCACAATAGCTTTGATACCTTTACCGGAAAGATCGTGGATGTGGAGGGTAAACCAGTAGCTGATCTGGAGCTAATCCTTACCCAAGATCTTGATTTTGGGGTAGCCCAGCCTCCGGTTGCCAAATCCATTATTTATTCGATTAAAACCACCAATCGTGGTGAGTTTCGCATGGTTGTGCCTGCCCGAACCAATATCTCATTCAATACGGAGTATTTTTTGCTGTTGTCTTCACCGGTTCAATTTGAATTGGAGGAATCGGGAATGTCTGTTCTTTATCGGTATTATTCATTTTCTACAGCGGATAGAGCTGCTGACGGGACAATTAATTTGGGTACCTTAAAAATTGTCCGCCAATGATCCGAAGAAGCCTCCTTGTAGTGCTAATCCTGCTTTGGGTTACTTTTCCTGCTTTCTCACAGGAGATGAAAAAGGAGGTAGGGATACCCAAGGGACAGTTTACCTTCGCTCCTGGGGCGGAACTGCTGTACCGTAGCTATGAAAAAGGAAGCTTTTTGGGGGATACTTATGGAATGGGGCCAGGCTTCCGCTTGAAGGTGGATTTTGAATTTTCTGGTTATCCCGGCATTGGGGTTTATTTTGGGACTCAAAAGGCCAGCATTCAGCCCAATCGCTTCTTAGGCGGATTTTTTAAGGAAGTGCGGATGCCTGAATCTGGAATTTACCTCTTTCATCAAGTACCTGTTTTCGAAAATCTTAGCCTTCGGGGTGAACTTGGCTATGGGCAGTTGCAGGTGATTCATGGGCTAAGCCCCTCCCGATTTATTCTGGATTACGCTCATTTTTCGGGAGGGTTAGTTGCAAACTACACCCTTGCAAAGGAAGTGTTTGGCATTTTTGATCTCAACTTGATTATTGGTGGCAACTATGGGTTCCTAAATGGAAATAAGATCGTCATCAATGACTTGGATCGAACCTATGTGCAGCGTGCAACAGCCGTTCAAGGAGTTTTCGGAATCAAGGTTAGGTATTTGTAGGAAAACTCCCTTGACTCCCCTGACTACCGATTAGCCGATTTTTAAAAACTGGCTTGCGGGCTGCATCATCCATTTCCAAACTGGCAGCACGATTATTCCATCCAGTACATCCTCTTGATTCCAAGTCAGCAATACTCCCTGGGAAGCCTGAGTTTCGTCCAAGGCTGCCCTTAATCCTTTCAGTTCGCGCTGCAGAGTATCTGCATTCAGATCCCAGCAAACTTGCACCGCTCCGATGATGTCTTCGTTCCACTTGACCACAAAGTCACATTCCGAATCCTTGGTTTGGAAATACTGAATTTCTTTAAATGACCTCCGAAGGTGGAGGTAGACGTAATTTTCCAACTTTCTTCCCTGGTCTTTGCTGAAGGAGAGGGAGTTGGCGGAAGCCAATGCAGGGTCCACGCAAAAGGCCTTTTTGGGATTGGCCAGCTGCTTGCGGATGGAAGGCGAGTACATGGGGATCAGATCAAAAAGGTAGCTCTCGGCTAGGTAATCGCAGTAGTCGATGACTGTGCGTACGGATTTGATCTCAAGCAAACTCCCGATTCGAGCGTAGCTGAAGGGTTTGGCGATGTTGGAAGATAGGAATACGGCCAGCCGTATAAGGGCGGTTTCATTGCTGATGTTTCTTCGTACGGCTACGTCGCGCGTGAGGATATCCCGCAGGAGTGTCCGCAGGTAGTCTGGGTCTTGATTTTGCAAAAACTCAGGAAAGCCACCCGACTGAAAGTAAGTTTCAAAGCTCTCCTCGCTAGCAGAAAGCTCCTTGAAAAGCAAAAATTCGGTGTAGCTGAAAGGGAAAAGTTCCACTTGCTTGTATCGCCCAGTCAGTCGTGTGCCTAATTCTCGGCTAAGCATGCTTGCATTCGAACCTGTGATGTAGAGTTTCTCCCCCTTTTCGTGTAGGGATCGGGCAAATATTTCCCAACCCACCACCGTCTGAACTTCATCCATAAGAATGGAGGTTTTGCCCAGTTCATCGCGTAGCTGCGCTAGTTTGGGAAAATCTACTGCTTCAAAATCCACAAGCCGTGGATCTTCAAAATTTAGGTAGAGCCCAGGGGCATCATTGGGAAGGCTTTTTCGGATCAACACACTTTTCCCACAGCGCCGTACACCACTTACCACCAAGATTTGATTGGAGGGTATGGGGATAGCCATTTCCCTAGAGATGAACTGTTTTTGGAGGAAATTTTCGTTTTGCTCCTCTATTACCTGGGCAAGTAGGTCTATGGATATCATTCAACGCATTGTAAATCATACAAATATAATAGCTTGTATTCATAATACAAGATATCTTGTATTATGAATACAAGCTTTTTTGATTCGGGTAAGCGCTCAAAAAGTAGAAAAAGCACAGGAATCCTTCAGCTTGATCACCTTGCTCAGGGGCGATGCTCGCGCACCCGCAGTTTGGGATCGGGGCGAAGACCTTCTTCTTGGACAACCTCCTGCTTCAGTGAACTAAGATCCGGCTGCCCGGCATTGACCCAGGCGGTGTACCAAAAATCAGCAATCATCCTGATGGAAGCGCGCATTTGCCGTTCCACTTGCCCATCCAAGGCAAGGGAATAGGCCTCCGTAAATTCTCTGGAATAGACCCGTACCGTTACCCCGTTCCGCTCCTCGTAACTGTATTTTTGATCGACGGGAAACTGCAGGCTGAGGATTTTTTCGATGCGCAAGACCGAGTCCACCTGCGAATGAGACCTAGCGACGGTTTCCCAAAGGGCCTGCTGGGGGTCGGACACATACCTTGCCTTGCCCACCCAAAAGGAGTAATTTTTTGCCAGCAACTCGGGCACCCTACTTTCCCAGAAGCCATGGATACCTGCTTGCCCGGTCAGTTGCCCATTGTAGTTTTTTGTGGTGTGCAAGGGGACATTCAAGTCCCCGAGGTAGTGACCAAGGTCTGCGGATAGGCGTAGAATGGCTGTTTTGTCTTTTGCCGCAAAGGCTTTGGTCAAACTAAAAAACGTAAGATAGGCGGACCAAGGCCCGATGCCGTGCGCCCGCAAGGAGTCTTCTGGGTATTTTTGGATCGCCTCCGCCCAGTATTTTGGGAGCATGTACAAGGCACTATCTCCATAGTGATCCAGATCGATGTAGTGTTTTTCTGCTTCCCCCTTTACCGCATATCGCCTTCGATCCGGGTTCACCGCATTTTCAGAAATAAATCGGAGTTCCCGTTTGTAAAGGGGAAGCATCTCAGGTGGAAGTGAAAATACCGCTTGCCGATTGAGTAAAGCATGTCCATAAAAACCCCAGAAAGAGATTTGAACCGGAAAAAATGGAAGGATCAAAAAAGGAATAATTAAAAAATTCATGATTCAATCTACAGGAAATTCATCAATAAACCGGCTTAAAAACACTTTTTTAGCTTGTTTTGGAACCTGGCTCGCAAATTTTTGATTCATCAAGTGCTACTTACTTCAGGAATGTTCAAAATTCCTTTGGCAGAATTAATTATTTCCAATAACTTTGCATTCCCGTTCAAAATAGGACGACAACAAGAATTAGAAAATTAATTAGATATGGCAAATCATAAATCAGCTCTGAAGAGAATTCGCGCCAACGATGTGAAGCGTTTGAGAAACAGATACCAGGCCAAGACCACCCGAACTTTCATCAAAAGACTGAAGGCGGCTACGGATAAAGTAGAAGCGATGGAGTTGTACAAGAAAGTTTCTTCCATGTTGGACAAACTGGCTAAGAAGAATGTCATTCATAAAAACAACGCAAACAACAAGAAGTCAAGATTGGCTAAAGTTGTAAGTGCTTTGGGGTAATCTATCCCTTGATAAAATCAAACCCTGCCTTCAAGCAGGGTTTTTTTATGCCCTTTTTTCCGTAGGTTTAAGTTACTTTTTAATCTAACCTATGGACCCCAAAACCTCCATCAAAATTTTTGAGTGGGCCGAGGAAGATCGGCCCCGTGAGAAACTCCTCCGCAAAGGCAAAGCGGCCCTCTCCGATGCGGAGCTGATCGCAATTTTGATCGGTACGGGTACCGCTGCCTGTAGTGCAGTAGATCTTTCTCGCATGCTACTGGCTTCAGTTGGCAACAACTTGGCTGCCGTGGCTCGAATGTCCATTTCTGACCTGACCAAATTCAAAGGTATTGGGGAGGCCAAAGCCATTTCGATCATCAGCGCCTTGGAACTCGGTAGAAGGAGAAAGGACCAAGAGCCTCCAAAGCTCCTAAAAGTCACCGGTTCCAGGCAGGTCTACGAGCTGATGCGCCCCGATCTCTACGATGAACCAGTGGAGCAGGTATTTCTCCTGTTGTTGAATCGAACTAATGGAATTATAAAAAAGGAGCACGTGAGCCGAGGGGGAGTGACTGCTTCGGTAGTAGATCCCAAAGTGGTTTTCAAATTTGCTTTGGAACAAGGGGCGCATTCCTTAATTTTGATCCACAACCATCCAAGTGGCAATCTTCAGCCTTCGGATGCTGACAAACGCCTCACCGAACGCTTGCAAAAAATTGGGAGAGAGTTGGAAATACCCCTGGTAGATCATTTGATTTACACCGATCAGGGCTATTTTAGTTTTGCCGATGAAGGGATGATGTAGCTATGGGGAGCTTTCTTTTTCCCTTGCTCAAACTATGGGCCCCTAAGGCGTGTTTGGATACTAAAAGTTAATTAGCACACGTGAAATCAAGTCATCTTATTCTCCTCGTAGCATCCCTTGTGATTTTGGGTGCCATCACCTACATGTTTACCGCTGCAGAAAGCCCCGAGGATTACATCGAAAAAATCGAGACCGAACGGGAGCGGCAGTTCAAATACATCCGTTTCAATGTAGAATCTCCCTTGACAGAGGAGCAAAAAAGAGGCTTGCAAAGCCTGACGTTCTACCCCATCGATCCTGCTTACCGGGTAAAAGCCAGATTGCTTCCCATTGAAATCAAAAAAATCAGGGAGGTTCCCTTGACGGATGGAAGTACGGAACGCTACCTAGAACATTCCTTTGCGGTATTTGAGTTGGGTGGGAAAACCAACAAACTCCTCCTGATGCAGTCGATGAATGAGTCGGACATGCGCAATTTTTTCTTGGCCTTTGCGGATGAAACTTCCGGGAAAGAAACCTACGGTGGAGGACGTTACTTGAATGTACGTCATGATGGAAAAAACAGCATCACCATCGACTTCAATCTGTCCTTCAATCCTTATTGTGCCTACAATCCGGACTTTGCTTGCCCCCTTCCGCCACGCGAGAATATCTTGGAAATTACCCTTCCAGTAGGGGAGAAAAATTACGATAAATGATCGCCGCTCAGGCAAATCATTTAAATTTGCAACTTACCCACTAACTGCTCACGCGCCTAGTTCGGAATCGCAAGATTCGATTACCCAATGCCCTATGAAAATATCCATCAATAGACTCAAGGAGTACCTCTATTTGAATGAAAGCCCAGAAGAGATTGCGGCGCTACTCACCCAATCTGGCCTTGAAGTGGAGCATCTGGAGCCCTTCGTGTCTGTACCTGGAGGCTTAGCGGGACTTGTTATCGGTGAAATACTTACCTGTGTCAAGCATCCCGATGCAGACAAGTTGAGTTTGACCACGGTCGATATTGGACAGGAACAGCCCTCGCAGATTGTTTGTGGGGCTTCGAATGTAGCCGCAGGACAAAAAGTAGTGGTTGCCACGGTAGGAGCTACCCTGTACCCTAGTACTGGCGAACCCTTTGAAATCAAAAAAGCAAAAATCCGAGGTCAAGCATCTGAAGGGATGATTTGTGCGGAAGACGAAATCGGCATCGGGACTTCCCATGCTGGAATCATGGTGTTGGATACAGATTTGCCAAATGGCAGCCCTGCATCTGCTTACTTTGAAGTGACTCAAGACCTTATTTTAGAAATTGGATTGACTCCCAACCGCGCAGATGCAGCCTCTCATTTGGGAGTTGCCCGGGACTTGAAAGCCCTGTTGCGTAGAGACTTGTGTTTGCCATTAGAGCCTACCTTCCAAGTGGAAGCTGCTGGTCCTTCCCTCGAGGTGGTCGTAGACCAAGCTTCCGATTGCCCTCGCTATGCGGGGATTGTGCTTACAGGGATTCAGGTCAAGCCCTCTCCCCAGTGGCTGCAGCATTTTCTTCGTTCCTTGGGCTTGGAACCCATCAACAACGTAGTCGACATCACCAATTATATCTTGCACGATTTGGGACAGCCGCTACATGCATTTGATGCTGCCAAAATCGGGGAAGGAAAAATTCGCGTCGGCAAGCTCCCAAAAGGAAGCACTTTTGTGACCCTGGATGGAAAGGAACGAAAGCTCTCGGGTGTGGAGTTGATGATCTGTGACCCGAAGGGCGGGATGTGTATCGCCGGGGTCTTTGGTGGCGCTGTATCAGGCGTTTCCGAGCAAACGACAAGCATCTTTTTGGAGTCCGCCTATTTCTCACCGGACGTGATTCGTAAAGGGTCTCAGATTCATGGCTTGAAGACGGATGCTTCTTTCCGATTTGAGCGGGGCACCGATCCCAACATGCCGGTCTATGCCTTGAAGCAAGCCGTGCTGCTTTTGCAGCGCTATGCTGACGCAAAAATCGCTTCGGAGGTAGTGGATCACTATCCGCAGCCAAAAGCTGATGCACAGATTGAGGTAAGTTTTGGCCACATCAACCGACTTATTGGTAAAGTTATTGACCCAGAGGAAGTCGTAGCCATTTTAGAAGGACTCGATATTGCTGTTTCTGAGCGAACGGAGACCGGATTTGTGGCTACAGTGAAGCCTTACCGCGTGGATGTCACCCGGGAAGCAGACATTATTGAAGAGGTGTTGCGTATTCATGGCTTCCAGCAGGTACCGCTATCCGAAAAACTGAGCACTGATTTCTTAGCCGAACACCCAGTAAAGGATGTGGCGAAGTTGCAGTACCGCCTCACCGAGATGCTTGCCAATCAAGGTTACTTTGAGATGGTCACCAATAGTTTGACTAGCCCCAAATACGTTGAAAAATCAGGGTTTTTGGATACGGAAACTACTGTGGAGATCTACAACAAACTCAGTGAGGACCTTGGTGTGATGCGCCAAACGCTCCTTTTCTCAGGGCTAGAGGTATTGGCACACAACATCAATCGTAGACAAACTGATCTGAAGTGCTTTGAATTTGGTACGGTCTATCAAAAGAAAGCAGAAGGGGGTTACAAGGAGTCGAGACGTTTGGCGATTTTTCAATCCGGAAACAGCACTTCCGAAAGTTGGGTGGCCCCTGCCAAATCGTTTGCTTTCGCAGATGTATACGCGACTGTGACCCAAATCTTGGAGCGCTTGCATGTGGAGGTAAGCCAAGTAGAAGTGATTGAAACGGCACCTTTTGCTTATGGATTGAGTTTGAAGCTTGGTGAAAAGGTAGTGGCCACTTTGGGATTGGTGGAGGAGAAGGCACTCAAGTTGGCCGAAGTGAGACAAGAAGTGTGGTATGCCGAATTGGATTGGGATTTGTTGGCGAAGAAGTCATCTCCGCTGAAAAAATTCGTGGAACTCTCTAAATTTCCTGAAGTACGACGAGATCTTTCCTTGGTCATTGACCAGGAAATCTCCTACGACCGCGTCAAAAAAGTAGCGGAGAAGGCTGGAGGCAAGCTTTTGAAGCGGATGGATGTATTTGATGTCTACCAAGGAGATAAACTGGGACAGGGCAAAAAAGCCTATGCCCTAAGCTTTATCCTTCAAGACCAAGAAAATACCTTGACCGATAAGGAAATTGACAAAACTATGAGTAACTTGATTCATGCCTTCCAGGATCAAGTGGGGGCAATCATCCGTAGCTAAGACATGATTCACGAGGAATTACAAAAACTTGAAAAACTTTCTGTTCAGGTTAGTAAAAAGGTTGAGGCCTTGACTGCTGAAAATGAGCGGCTAAATGCACGATTGGCGGAGCTTGAACAACAGGTTAAGGAGAAGGATGTCGCCTTGGATCATTTTAAAAATAAGATTAAAATTAGTAACATTGTGGACAACCGACCGGTAAGCCCTGAGGATACTGGCGAAATGAGTGACTTAATCAATTCCTATATACAAGAAATCGACCAGTTGATTACCCACCTATCCGAATAACATGGAGACATTAGCCATTAAGGTAAAAATCGGAGATCGTGAATATCCCATGCGCGTGAAGCCTGAAGATGAGGGCAAGATTCGGCATGCAGGAAGAGTAATCAATGAGAAGTTAAGAAAGTATAAATCTGAGTTTGGCTTGGATGATTCTACTGATTTATTGGCCATGGTGGCCTTTGATTGCATGGTAGAATCGCTCGAGACCAATGCAGGAAATGCGGAAGATGGCGAACATATTCAGCGCAGTCTTGCCCATATATCAGCTTTGCTTGGCAAGGCTGTTTGAGATTAAGTTTTTTTCATTTTGCTGATTTTCGGTGCCGGTAGGTGAACCTTTATATATTCACTACTATGAACGCACTCGCATTTATCATCCTAGCATCCCTTGCAGGGCTTGGCGTAGGAGCAGCCCTAACCGGCTTTTTTTTAAAAAGTAAACATGCAAAGCAGGAGGAGGAAACCAAAGATCGGATTAAATCCATGCTTAGAGAGGCGGAGTTGACCGCTGAAACCATTAAAAAAGACCGCATGCTTGAGGCCAAAGAAAAATTCTTGAAGCTGAAGGCGGAGTTTGACGAGGAGACTAACACCAAGAAAAACTTGATCATCACCAACGAAAATAAGGTGAAGCAACTGCAGCAGCAGGTGATCAAGGATCAAGAAACTGTCAAGCGCAGAGAAGCAGAGCTAGACTCTAAAAAAGAGAACTTAACTGCGCAATTGCAGGCAGTTCAAGTGAAGAAAGAGGAGCTAGATCGTGTGACCAACCAGCGCATTGCAGACTTGGAAAAACTAGCAGGCTTGAGTAGAGAAGAAGCAAGAGAGCAATTGGTCAACATGCTGACTGAAGAGGCGCAAAGCAAGGCTTCCTCCCAGATCAAGGACATCTTGGACGAAGCAAAATTGACCGCAACGAAGCAGGCCAAAAAGATCGTGTTGGATACCATCCAGCGTACCGCTACCGAGCATGCAGTCGAAAACTGCGTGTCGATATTCAACATCGAAAGCGACGACATCAAAGGAAAAATCATCGGTAGAGAAGGTCGAAACATTCGTGCACTTGAAGCTGCTACGGGTGTGGAAATTGTCGTAGACGATACCCCGGAAGCAATCATCATTTCTGGGTTTGATCCAGTGCGAAGAGAGATCGCTCGCCTTTCCCTACATCGCTTGGTGCAGGATGGACGAATCCACCCAGCACGTATCGAAGAGGTGGTGGCTAAGACAGAGAAAAACATCGAGGAGGAAATTGTAGAGATCGGGGAGCGTACCTGTATCGATCTTGGCATCCATGGCCTTCACCCTGAATTAATCAAGATGGTGGGCCGTATGCGTTTCCGTTCTTCCTACGGACAAAATCTACTCCAGCACTCCAGAGAAGTGGCCAAGCTCTCCGCCACCATGGCAGCAGAGATGGGTCTCAATGCGAAGTTGGCGAAACGCGCAGGTCTTCTTCACGATATCGGCAAGGTATGGCCTGAAGAGCAAGAATTGCCTCACGCACTCTTGGGTATGGAGCTTGCCAAGCGCTACAAGGAGCATCCAGAAATCTGCAATGCCATCGGTGCGCACCACGATGAAATCGAAATGACTTCCATGATATCCCCTATCGTGCAGGCTTCAGATGCGATTTCAGGATCTCGCCCTGGTGCTCGTCGAGAGATCATGGATAGCTATGTGAAGCGTCTGAAAGAATTGGAGGAACTCGCCATGAACTTTGACGGAGTCAACAAATGCTTCGCCATGCAGGCAGGTAGAGAGTTGCGAATCCTGGTAGATGCAGACAATGTTGACGACCAGAAGGCAGGTCAACTTTCCTTCGACATCTCCCAAAAAATCGAAAAAGAAATGCAGTATCCAGGTCAAATCAAGGTGACTGTAATTCGGGAAATGCGTGCGGTCAACTACGCCAGATAAACTTTTGCGAAGTATGTACTAAGTACCTGCCTGCGGCAGGCAGGCAAAGTACAATGTACCAAGAGGCTGCAAGAAGCAAGAGCCGAGAAATAGCATAAGTTGTAAGTAGCCGGATAAAAAAGAACCATATAGGACCCTAGAAATCTTATTTTTCTAGGGTCCTATATGGTTTTGGCCTATTTTTCAGGTCAAACTCAGACATTCAGCTTTCGAGATTCGACATTAGCTTAAACCCGTCTGCCGTAGGTAATACTTCGTACCTGGTACATCGTACTTTGTGCGCTCTCCCAGTTACTTGCGTTCCACCTCGCGTAAGTTTTCAAGTTTCTTGTTGCGCAAGAACCCATTGATGTCTTCAAAATGCTCACGCACCCGCTTGTTGCCAAATTCAAAAACTTTGGTGGCCAGTCCATCCAAGAAGTCTCGATCGTGAGACACCAAGATGAGCGTGCCATCAAAAGCCTTGAGGGCATCCTTGATGATGTCCTTAGTCTTCATGTCGAGGTGGTTGGTCGGTTCATCGAGAATCAAAAGATTGACCGGCTGCAAAAGGAGCTTGATCATAGCCAAACGGGTTTTTTCACCACCCGAAAGCACCTTCACTTTTTTGTTGATGTCGTCGCCTTTAAACATGAAGGCTCCGAGGATATCCTTGATTTTGGTTCGGATTTCTCCTACGGCTAGCTGATCGATGGTTTCGAAAATACTCAAACTTTCGTCGAGGAGGGAGGCTTGGTTTTGTGCAAAGTAGCCGATCATGGCATTGTGTCCCAACTCACACTTTCCTTTAAAATCAATCTGTCCCATGATGGCCTTGATCATGGTGGATTTACCCTCTCCATTTTTTCCAACAAAGGCTACCTTCTGCCCAAGTTCGATGGTCATCGATGCTTGGTTAAACACGACATGATCCCCATAGGCCTTGGTCATGTCTTCTACAATCACCGGGTATTTGCCAGAGCGAGGGGAGGGAGGGAATCGTAGCTTCAAGGCAGAAGTATCCACCTCATCGACCTCGACGATCTCCAATTTTTCGAGCATTTTTACCCGAGACTGTACCTGCAAGGTTTTGGAGTAGGTGCCTTTAAAGCGATCGATAAACTGGGTGGTGTCGGCAATAAAGCGCTGCTGCTCTTCGTAGTGTTTCTGTTGTTGCTCCCGTCTCTCCTTGCGAAGTTCGAGGTAGTGGCTGTACTTGGCTTTGTAATCGTAAATGCGACCCATGGTCACCTCAATGGTTCGGGAGGTGATGTTGTCGACAAAGGCCCGGTCGTGGGAGATGACCACCACGGCTTTTGCCTTGGTCAACAAGAAGTCTTCCAACCATTGGATGGATTCGATGTCCAGGTGATTGGTGGGCTCATCCAGCAGGATGAGGTCTGGGTTTTGCAATAATATCTTCGCGAGCTCAATGCGCATTCTCCAACCTCCCGAAAACTCAGAAGTGGAGCGTGTAAAATCCTCTCTAAGGAAACCTAGTCCTAGCAATACTTTTTCTACGGCTGCCTCGTAGTTGATCTCTTCGATGGCGTAAAATTTCTCACTCAATTCAGATACTTTCTCAATGAGCTTGTAATACTCTTCCGATTCGTAGTCTGTGCGGATGGTCAGTTGCTCGTTGATGGCTTCAATTTCTTCCTTCATGCTCAGGTAGGAAGCAAAAGCCTTGGAGGCTTCTTCCATGACCGTACAGTCATCTGCCGTGAGCAAGTGCTGCGGCAGGTAGGCGACCACATATCCCTTTGGGGCAGAAACGGACCCAGACGAAGGTTTATTTACCCCTGCAATAATTTTGAGGAGGGTAGATTTTCCAGCTCCATTCTTGCCCATAAGGGCTATTTTATCACTTTCATTGATGTTGAAGGTGATGTTGCTGAATAGGGGGCTGCCACCGTGAATAACGGATACATTGTCTACTGAAATCATCGAAACTTGAATTTGAGCAGCAAAGGTAGTTATTCAGTTCTTGGAAAAATCATCCCTCACAAAATTACTGTCTGATGCAGGAATTTGAACCTGGTAAAATTGCGAATCCATGGGGAACGAAAATGTGTAGAGTTGCAATCAAAAACTTACCTTTGCTCCATGCTTGTAGTGGTCACAGGAGTGTCAGGTACGGGAAAAACTACCCTAGGATTGGGCTTGTCTCAGGCACTAGGGCTCCCATTTTTGGATGCAGACCAGTTTCATCCCCCTGCCAACATTGAAAAAATGGGGAAAGGCGAGCCGCTTACGGATGCGGATCGGGTACCTTGGTTAGCTGCCTTGGCTTCGAAGTTGCTCGAAATGGAGCAGCAGGGAGGAGCAGTTTTGGCTTGTTCTGCCCTCAAAAATACCTACCGCCAGCAGCTCCAAGTGAGCGATCAACTTCGCTGGATCCACTTGACTGGATCGAGAGACCTGATTTGGGAGCGGATGCTTGCGCGTCAAAACCACTACATGAAGGCAGGGATGTTGGATTCCCAGCTATCCATTTGGGAGAAGCCTTCTTCAGGCAAATTAATTGACATTTCAGGGACACCAGCCCAGGTGCTGGAGGCATCCCTTCACTATTTAACGCAACAAGAGATGAAAATGAACATGGGGGTGATCGGTATGGGTGTAATGGGCAAAAGCCTTGCGCTCAACCTCGCTGAAAATGGAGTTTCCGTATCCTTATACAACCGCTTTTTGGAAGGCAAGGAGGAGGGAGTTGCCCAAAAGGTACTGGATGAAAACCCAGAATTCACTCAAACGGCTGCTTTTGAAGATTTGCAAGCGTTTGTAACTTCCTTGGCTACCCCGCGTCGCATTTTGATGATGATCCCTGCAGGAGCGGCCATCGATGCCCAGCTAGATGCCTTGATTCCCCTATTGGGAAAAGACGACTTGGTCATCGATGGAGGCAATTCATTCTACCTAGATTCGGATCGAAGAGTGAATCGCCTCAAAGAAGTTGGCATGCACTTCTTGCCCATGGGCGTTTCTGGCGGAGAAGAAGGGGCACGTAAAGGCCCTTCCATCATGCCCGGAGGCAATGCGGAAGGCTATGCGTTAGTGGAGGATTTTTTGGGCAGGATTTCTGCAAAAGACAAGGATGGGAAACCCTGCGTGACCTACGTGGGTCCGGGAGGTTCTGGTCACTTTATCAAAATGGTGCACAACTCCATCGAATACGGAGAGATGCAGGTGTTGGCGGAGTTGGTTCACTTGTTGCGTTTTGGATTTGGCTGTTCGGCAGCCCAGGTGTCTGAAATTTTTTCGGATTGGGGGAAAGGAGAGTTGAAATCATTCCTACTCGAAATCACCGCCGATCTATTGCTTTTCAAAGAAGGTGGAGAATTACTTCTCGATAAAATCCTCGATCAGGCGGGCCAAAAAGGCACAGGTGCTTGGTCGCTGACAACTGCATTGGAGTATGGGATTCCATATAGTCCATTGGCAGAGGCGGTAAATGCGCGAGGCGTTTCTGGAGAAAAAGCGATGCGAGTAGCATTTTCTAAAACCTTCCATCATGAATTCCAACAAGTAGAAGGCGCTTTGGAAACATGGCTACCCAAGATCAAAGAGGCCTATGGGTTGGCTCGAATCATCAATCATGAAGTAGGTTTCCGATTGATGAAAACGGTCTCAGATGCCAAAGGTTGGAACCTTAATTTCAATGAAATCGCTCGAATCTGGACCAATGGCTGCATCATCCGATCCGGTTTGATGGAGACTATTTCAGCCAATTATGCGGATGACGTTTCCTTCTTCGAAATGGCTGGGGTGAAAGAGCAGGTGATTTCAGGAAGAAAGAATTTGGCTGAAATCGTGGGTTTGGCCTTGACAAAAGGCTTTGCTTTACCCGTGATGAGTGCAGGGATCAACTACCTTCTCGGTCGAATTACAGCCGAATCTTCTGCTTCAGTCATTCAAGCTCAGCGTGATTATTTTGGGGCGCATACCTACCAGCGCAAGGACGATTCGAGTGGAAAGTTCTACCACACCCAATGGACCAACTCCTAAATGGTATACTACACTAAAGCTGGACACTAGTCCAGCTTTTTTTTGACTATCCGGAGAATAAGAAAGTAACAAACGCAACAAGGAGTTAAGGTTCAATACCATTTGCCGTGATACTGTTGACTGTGGACCGTAGACCAAAATCATCCGCTTTTTTCCATCAACGGGATTGGATTTGGATAAACAAGGAGCGAACTTCAAGAATCAACTGAAGCCGTGACTTATGTCTTTCAAATCTACTGTTCTGGGCCTGCTTTTTGGGCTACTATCCACCTTTGGCACTGCTCAAAATTTGGTTATTACCCAGGTCCATGTAGTTTCGATGGAGAACGAGAAAATTCTTACCAATCAAAACGTGTTGGTGAAAAATGGTAAAATCCAATCTATTCTCCCCTCCACTAGCACCTTGAGTTCCGAATGGCAAAGTACTCCTCGTATTGATGGGAAAGGCAGTTTTGTTTTTCCTGGCTTGGCCGAATTTCACGCCCACTTGCCAGTATCCAACGATGGCAGCACGCAGTTGCAAGAGGAATCCATGTGGTTGTATCTGGCCAACGGAGTTGTCCGCATTCGAAGCATGCTGGGTCATTCGAGCCACTTGGAACTGAGAGAACGAATCAATTCCGGGAAGTTGATGGGCCCACGAATTGTGATTTCTGGACCTTCCTTCAGTGCCACTACCGTAACGGACCCGCAGCAGGCTGCAGACCGGGTGCGGGAACAAAAACAGGCGGGATACGACCATCTCAAAATCCACCCTGGGCTAACCCTGGAGGAAATGACAGCTATTGCCAAGACGGCCAAGCAAGAACAAATCCCCTTTGGTGGGCATGTGCCCCTCGAGGTAGGAATTCGCAATGCCCTTCAAAGTGGGTTCAAATCGGTGGAACATATCGATGGCTACATGGAAGGCTTGCTCCCAGCTACCCTCACCATTGACCCCAACACCTCAGGACCTTTTAATCTCAACCTAGCAAGTCAGGTAGATTGGAGCAAATTACCCGAATTGATTCAGCTTACCTTGGCTCAAGGAAGCTACCTTGCGCCTACCCTCACGCTGTTTGATCGTTATTTTGGATACATTCCTGCAGACACCTTTCGAGTAGCTCCAGAGATGAAGTATTTGCCAGGCCCCCTGATTCAGCAGTGGGTGAATACCAAAAAGCAATTGGAGCGAGCAGGTATGCTGGACGAGGAAAAAGTGGCTCCCTATCTTGCGTTTCGTAGAAAACTATTTTTGGAGTTGCACCGTGCAGGAATCCCCATGTTGATGTCTTCGGATTCCCCGCAGGTATTCAATGTGCCGGGTTTTTCCATCCATCACGAGATCGCCTTGATGTCCGAGGCAGGAATGTCCAATTTGGAAATTTTAAAAACCGGCTCAATCGTTCCAGCGAAGTACATGGGAACCGAAAGCAGTTGGGGACAGGTAAAAGAAGGTTTTGATGCCGACTTTGTGTTGGTTGAAAACAATCCGCTCCTCGACCTAAAGACCCTCCAAAAACCTGTCGGGGTAGTGATCCGAGGGAAATGGATCGGGAGAGAAGAACTTCAAAACCAATTGGATCGAATCGAGAAAAACCACCTCAGAAATTAAACTGATTATGAAAAAGCAACTTATTCCTAGTTTAAATTTCCCTTTTTGCCAACTCCTACTTTTTGTTGCTTTAGCAATTAGTAGCTGTACCGCGCCTCCAAAACAAAATCCCAAATCAGAAACCACCACCTTTATGATTCATTCCGAACACCTAACCGACTTTCAAGGACAGCCCGTGTACAGCTATGTACTGGACAACGGCACCATGCAAGTGGAGCTCTCCAACTTTGGAGGGCTTGTTTACAAAATTATAGCACCAGACCGGGATGGGAAGAAGGAGAATGTGGCCTTGACTTTGGATCATGTTGAAGATTTTTTGGATACAGAAAATCCTTTTTTTGGTGCGACCGCAGGAAGAGTGGCCAACCGAATTGCGAATGCCCAATTCAGCCTAGACGGGAAGACATACAACTTGGCGAAGAATAATGGAGACAATCACCTCCATGGAGGAAAGGTTGGGTTTGACAAGAAGGTGTGGACACCTGAAACCTACTCCACGGACTCTACCGTAGGAGTCAAGATGACCTATCTCAGCGTAGATGGGGAAGAGGGCTATCCAGGCAAACTGCAGACCACACTCTGGATGGAACTTCTAGCCGACAATACCCTGCGCATTCGATTTGAATCGACTGCGGATCAAGCCACCTTGGTCAACTTAACCAACCATACCTACTTCAATCTGGGAGGCATGAAACGCGATGTGTTGGATCACGAGGTTCAATTTTGGGCTGACGCCTACACGCCCATCGACGAGGAGCTAATTCCTACTGGAGAGGTGAAGGATGTAGAGGGGACCCCCTTTGATTTCCGATCACCAAAAATCTTGGGGAATCAAATCGCTGCAAATGGAGGAGGCTTTGATCACAACTTCGTGACCAAACGTGAAAAATCAGGCGAAATGAAGCAGGTAGCCCGAGTGCGTCACCCCGAGAGCGGTCGCGTCCTGGAGATGTTTTCGGACAATGTGGGTGTTCAATTCTACACAGGCAATTTTCTAAGCAAGTTTCCAGGTGCAGGGGGGCAAGCCTACGACATTCATTGGGGCTTTTGTTTAGAATCTCAAAATTGGCCCGATGCCATCAATCATCCCAACTTTCCAAGCCCTGTACTTCGGCCTGGGGAAACCTACACACATACCATCGACTATCGCTTCTCGGTAGAAGATTGAGTAGATTGTCTTTTTTTCATGGGATAGAAAAAAGAACCTTTGGGGGGTAATTTTCGTCTTCCTGCAAATCAAGCTAATTTGGCTTGGGGAAGTATTCAATTTGTCATCCATCTATTTTAAAAAAAACATGGGATTATTTTCAGCACTTTTAGGAAATGCAGGGGCGGTCAGCCAAGAAGAACTTCAAAAGAAATATGGAGAGTTGCTCACCACCGGAGAGGAAATTGAGCTCGGCTTCAAGCTCGTTCGAGACACCTTTATTTTTACCAGTAAGCGATTGATTTTGGTGGATATTCAAGGCCTTACCGGTAGCAAAACTGAATACACTTCGATTGCCTACAAAAGCATTTCCCGGTTTAGTGTGGAAACAGCTGGCACCTTTGATTTGGATGCAGAATTAAAAATCTGGGTTTCCAGTGAAGTGCATCCCAGCATCAAAAAGCAGTTCAACAAGTCCGTCAACGTATACGACGTACAGCGCGTCTTGGCACATCATGTGCTGAAGTAAGTTTAAAAGGAGCCACAAGGACAAGCTCTCTGCCTCAGTGGAGAGCTTTTTCTTTGTGAACCAGTCGATTAGGGAAGCGGCATTTTTTTCAGTTTTTATGTAGTTTTAAAAGTATTGTTTAACAACATGGCAATGAAGAAGACTTGGCTTGATAAATTGAATGAAACTAAAGAGCCAAAAATAAAAAGAATTGATATTGACTTTGCTGATATTCCAGCAGGTAGCAACATGTTTATTGCTACGCCAAAAATCATAGACAAGTATATTCAAGAAATTGGGGTTGGAAAGCGAATTGACACAAAAACATTACGGAAAGACCTTGCAATAGCGCATAATGCTGATTACACTTGTCCAGTAACTGCGGGTATATTTTTGCGAATTGTGGCAGAAGCAAATTATGAAAAGTTGCAACAAGGAAAAAATGTTGAAGAAATCACCCCTTTCTGGAGAGCGATTGAACCGAATAGTGTATTAGCCAAAAAACTTACCTTTGGACAAGATTTTTTACTGCAACAAATTGAAAAAGAACGTGTAAACGAAAATTGCTAATTGCTCTTTTTCCGACAACCTTCTTAAACAGTCGCAAAAGCTGATTTACTTTCCGTTCAGGACTGCTGCAGCATGAACCTGTGTTTCTACAAATCCCTGATAAGCGCAGACCACCGCTTCAAAATCAGCCAACTCTCCCAGGTGCTTCAGTGCCAAGGGATTTCCAAAATGCATCAGAATGCAGGGCTTGGTTTTCGCCAAGGTTTGGATTTGATCCAAGACGGTTTGCTCCATTCCAAATTGGTTCAAGGGCTTGTGGCTCGGAACAAAGACCGCCAAAATCACCTTTTCTGCCTGTTCGATGGGGGAAAAAGGCAAATTCACTAGTCTTGAAAAGTGGCTTGGACTTGCGGTAAAAAATTCTTGATAACCCAGTTTTCCTGCTTTTGCCAGAGCTTGAAGTGCTTCCGAACTGATCTCTCCTGAGATGACCGAAACGTAGTTTTCCGCCAAGTCTTTTTGAAGCTGGGAATGGCTTTCCCAGTCGAAGGTAGGAACTTCAATTGGTTTGGGTTCGAGTACGCCCAATCGCTTTTTCAGATCCATGACTTTTTCAAAAACGGTATCTATTGCTGAATCCGATGCGAGTTGTGCGATTTTTGCGATGCCTTCGTACACATGATCCGAGAAGCAAAGCAGGTCGTTTCCTGCATGAAATGCCTGCCACTCGAGTTCGCCTGGCTCAGGAAATAGGTTTGCCACTGCCTTCATATTCAAGGCGTCAGAGATCACGAGCCCTTTGAACCCCATCTCTCCCTTCAGCAAGTCGGTGATCAGTTCGCGACTGATGCTGGCAGGAATGTTTTTCCCTTCGGTAAGTGCAGGTACGGCTAGGTGGCCTACCATGATCAGTTCCACCCCTCGGTCGATTCCGTATTGAAAAGGAAGCAGTTCCTCGCCTTGAAGTTCTGCTTTGGTTTTGTGCAATATCGGCAGTCCCAAATGGGAATCCGTCGCGGTGTCTCCATGTCCGGGAAAGTGTTTTAGGCAAGCGCCAATCCCTGCTTTTTTCATGCCTGAATAGGCAGCAAATGCCAAATGAGCAACTTTTTGGGTGTCCTTTCCAAAAGAGCGGTAGCCAATCACCGGGTTATCGGGGTTGGTGTTTACATCGGCACAAGGGGCAAGGTTGAGGTGGATGCCGCTACGCTTCATGTCCAGACCCATGCGGTAACCGACTTCTTCTACTTGGGATTCGGCGTTCCCTTTCAAAGCACCCAGCGTAATGGCAAAGGGATATTGGGGGGTGTTTTCAATGCGCATGGCCAAGCCATACTCCCCATCGATGCTGATTAATAGTGGGACGGTGGAAACTTTTTGGTAGCGGTTGATGAGGCCAATTAATTTCTCAAAGGTTCCGCTCACATCCAGTACTTCCGCACGCTTCTCAAAGTTGGCCGCTGCAGAATGCCGGCTATGAAAAAAAGTAAGCCCTCCGATTTCCTGTTCGCGAATCAGAGTTTCGACGGCCTGGTAATTTTCTTCGGTATCGTGAATAAACGCCGCAGGGGAGAAGAGCTGCGCGATTTTTTGATTCTTCTTCATCTTTGTGTAGTTGTAGGTTCTTCGAAATTCTTCATTCTTCTCTCGACATTCGTCATTGTATTACTAAAGAATGTCGAATGCTGAATAAATAATGTCGAAGTTTTAGCCCTCAATTTTCTTTCCAAACTCCCTAGGGTACTTCACCGTGTACGCCATCACAAACCCTGGAATCGTGGCGATTACTACCCAAACGAAAAATCCGGGATAGCCCAACCATTCCTGTACATAGCCACTGAGCATACCGGGAAGCATCATGCCCATGGCCATAAATCCTGTGGCAAGGGCGTAATGGGCCGTTTTGAAAATTCCTTCTGCTAAGAAGAGTAAAAACACCATAAAAGCAGCAAACCCAAACCCATAGCCGAGTTGCTCTATGACAACTACCAAGCCTGCAAAGTAGACGTTGTCAGGCTGAAGCCAGGCCAAAAATACATAGCCAATGTTCGGGGCATTGATTGCAAAAGCCATCGGCATCATCCACTTGCCCAAGCCATCTTTTGAAATAACAATACCTCCCAAAATTCCTCCAACCAATAAGGCGATCACCCCTAGCGTACCGTAAATAAATCCAACTTCTGTGGTACTCAATCCCAATCCACCTTCGGTCCGCTCATCCAAAAAGAAAGGAGAAGCCATCTTTACCAATTGGGATTCTCCCAAGCGGTAGAGCAACACAAAGCCCAAGGAAAGCCCAATATTTTTCTTCGTAAAAAAGGTAGAAAACACCTTTCCAAAACTTGGCTGATCTTCTTTGGACACTCGCTCCTCAATCACCTTTGGCGTGGAGAGGAAATTAATCCCTGTCAAGGCTAACATCAATCCTCCAACACCCAGCATGGTCCAAGACCAGGCTTGGGAAGGATCTCCAAACTGCTGTTCCAAATAGCCTGCTGCCATTACAATCAGGCCTTGCCCCGTGATCATTCCCACGCGGTAGAAGGTGCTGCGCATGCCGACAAAGAAACTTTGCTGCTCGGGTTTAAGCGCAATCAAATACAGTCCATCCGACGCAATGTCGTTGGTGGCAGAGGCAAAGGCCCCCATCCAGAAAAAGGCCAATGTAAGCGTGAAAAATTGAGAGCTGCCTGTAGTCAATCCTACCCCTAGAAATACCAAGGAAAGGATGAACTGCATGCTGAGGAACCATTGCTTTTTGTGTCCAAACAATTCAAGAATTGGGCTCCAGATGGGTTTGATCACCCAAGGCAAGTACAAGAAGGAAGTATATAATCCAATATCTGCATTGGAGATGCCTAGGTTTTTGTACATCACCACGGACACCGTAATGATGATGACGTAGGGAATCGATTCTGTGAGGTATAAAGAGGGCACCCATAGCCATGGGTTTTTGGTGGTTTGGGTGCTCATGCCTTTCGGAGTAAATGCTGGTAAATACTGATTTCTGATCCTTCGATGATTTTGGCTCCAACCGCTTTTTCATAGAATTCTGCGGGACCTACTCCACCGATGATCGCATAGCCATAACCCATTTCGCGCATGGACTCCAGGGATTTGAGTAAGAGGAGTTTGCCGATGCCCTTGCCTCGTTCAGATTCACGTGTGCCTGTGGGTCCAAAGAAATTCCGTGCGGTACTTTCGTAGCAGGCAAAACCCAAGAGGTCATTTCCTCGCTGCGCAATCCAGCAGGACACGGGCTGTCGAGAAAAGGCTACTTCCACCTCGGATTTCCAATAGGCACCAAATTCGTTCAGCACCCAGTCGCTCACCAAATGCTTTTCAGGTGCAATGGCCCGACGCACCACAACTTTTTCCTTATCCAGAAGCTTTTGCTCTAGTTCCGTTCCAGAAGGAAGTTCTAGCAGTCGAACGAGCATGTCTTTCATGGCCGGGTAGTTTTTGTGAGTTGCAGCACTTGACTTTGGATGACTCTGCCATAGCTATCCACCCAGCGAATGGCCAGGTAATTGCTGTTGAGCTGAGGGATGTCTAGGCTAGATTTTTGAGTGCTTCCTACCCAAATCTTGTGTAGAGGGGCCTGATGGATGCTATTCAGGTCATCCCCGCCCTGCACCAGTGCATAGCGGATGCTGGAATCCAAACTCTTTTCTAGTTTCATTTGGATTTTTTCAGAGTAACCCTGTAGATCCAAAACCACCGGAGTGCTAATGCTTACTGGAGTTTTAGGTTCAAAAGCGGGAGGCAATACTGGGCGATCGTAGACCTCTTTTTTGAGGAGCTGCGCAATGTCCTGGTTTTTGGTATAGATAGACCGTGCTGAGAAAAATGCATTTCCTTGGATTTGAGGGAGGGTTCTACCGTAGTGGACCTGCGTGATCAATTCCTTGGGCTCCTTCCAAGCCACATCTGAATCTTCCCGAATCTTATACGGACCATTGCCGAGGTACACAGGTACTCCATAGCTGTTGTTGGACCACCAGTCAGCGAGAATTCGGTGGGATGCCAAACGGTGTTCCATGCTCCAGTAAAGCTGCGGAATGAGGTAATCAATCCAGCCATTTTTCATCCAAAGCAGCACATCTGCAAAGAGGTCGTCGTAATTGGTTTGCCCAGCTTGGGTAGGCGATCCTTTTGGATCTTTGCTTTGGTTTCGCCAGACGCCAAAAGGAGAGATTCCAAATTGAACCCATGGCTTTTTGCTTTTGATCGTTTCGCTTAGGGCCAAGATTAGTTGATCTACATTTTGTCTTCTCCAGTCCTCCTTGGATTGCCCTGATTTTTTGTAGGCAGCATAAGAGGCCTGGTCTGGAAACTCC
>CAMCBC010000012.1 GCA_945872775.1 Spirosoma fluviale
GATCGACTTTCGGGCAGCCAGGTGGAATTCACCCAGATGATGGAGAAGCAAGGATTTAGAGAAAAGGATGAATTAATTCAGCTTTTCCAGCAGGATCTGGATGCGGAAAAAATGGATGCGGAAATCCGTGCGTATGAGCAGCAGGTTGCCGCAACCGATGCACGGATTAAAGTGCTCAAAGCCGAGGAGGGGATTGAAGAATATTCAGAAGACAGATTTCAAAGCCTCCAAGAAAAAGTTAATTCAGCAAAGGAAAAAGAAAAAAATCTCCAATCGCAGGTCACCTTACTCAATCAGGAGCTCCTTTCTATTTCACAGAAACTGAAAGAAAAGCAAAGCCTTTTGGGAGAGTTTGAACGAATTGAAAATCGAGAAACCAATTTGCGGGAGTTGGAGAGGCTGTTTTCAGGGAAGGGATTTGTCCGCTATGTAAGCTCCATTTACCTGCGTGAGCTCTGCAATACCGCCAATAAGCGATTTAGAATGCTCACTAAAAATAGCTTGAGTTTGGAGATCGATGACAGCAATACCTTTTGGGTGATGGACTACCTGAATGGCGGTAAAAAACGATTACTCAAAACACTTTCCGGTGGGCAAACTTTCCAAGCTTCTCTTTGCCTTGCCTTGGCTTTGGCAGAAAAAGTAAAAGCACTAAATCAAGCGGATCAAAGTTTCTTCTTTTTGGATGAGGGATTCGGAGCGCTCGACAAAAATTCGCTTCGGGTGGTCTTTGAAACACTCAAAGCGCTGCGGCATGAAAACCGAGTAGTCGGAATCATCAGCCACGTGGAAGAGCTACAGCAAGAAGTCGGAGTCTATGCACAAATCGAACTCGATCAAGAACTGGGTTCCCAGATAACCTATTCTTACTAAAAGACTGGCCTGGGGCTAAACAAAAAACCCCCAGCTAGTGCCGGGGAATTTTTAACCAAGAAACCTTACAAAAAAAGCGTTTGATTGACCCAAGCTAATTCTTCAGGTCGAATGGTGTGGAGTTCGTCTTCAAAAAATTTAAGGCTTACCTCCGCACCCATTCTTTGAAGAAGCTGGGCAGAATCATTAATTCGTTGGGCAGGCACATGCATGTCATGTGCACTACTGCTGAGAAGAATAGGTGTTCCCTGAAAATCTCCGCAATATTTTTTTTCTTCTAATTTTTCTCCAATCAAGCCGCCCGTAAAGGCGACAACTCCTCCTAGTTTCTGCCCATTTCGTGCTGCAAATTCCAAAGAAAGGCAGGCTCCCTGCGAAAAGCCCATCACATAAATCTGTTCTGGAGCTTTTCCATTCTCAATCAAAAATTGAAACAAAAGGGAAACTTGTTGTAAAGACGAATTCAAAGCGGAAAAGTTGCCTTCATCGCTCGCCATAAATCCATAAGGGTACCAGGTTCGCTGGGCGGCCTGAGGCGCGAAAATGGAAAAGTCAGATAGCCTGAGGTAATCGGCTAGTGATAAGATGCTTTCTGCCGTTGCTCCTCTCCCATGCAGGAGAATGATTGCCTTTTTCGATTCCGATAGAGGAAGGCCTGTTTGGATCCAGTTAGACATAGTTTTCAGGTTGAAAGGTCACAGGCATTAAAGCAGCTTGAATCTGCGATCGGCTCTTCTCTGCCCAATCGGGCAACTTTAAGAGTTCTCCCAGATGCGCCTCATCCTCGTCAATGGCGAATCCAGGTACATCGGTAGCAATTTCAAATAATACGCCACCTGGCTCTCTAAAATAAATGGACAAAAAGTAATTTCGATCCCGAACTTCCGTCACACCATAGCCTTGCTTGAGTAGGCGTTGCTGCATTTCTAGTTGTGTGGTTGTCGTGGCTGTTCGAAAAGCCAAATGATGCACTGTTCCTGCGCTTTGAACGCCACGCTGCCCATTGGGATCGACGAGAATATCTACCCACTCTCCAGGTTTTCCTTCCAATCCATAGCGGTAGCGATTGCCTTCTTGGCTATGGAATCGGTAATTCATGTGATCCACAAGTAAGCGCTCTGTCAGTTCCTTATTTCGAAGTGCAAGAGTGGCACCGTAAAATCCCTTGATGGAATGCTCGAGTGGAACTCCTCCATAGGTCCATCCTTCTCTTTGATCGGCTGCATTGGCAACAAGTTCGATGCCCATGCCATCTTGGTCTTCAAATCGGAGGATTGATTCCCCAAAGCGGGTCAAGCGATCCGATACGGGGATTCCAAATCTTTTGAGTCGCTCTTCCCAAAAGTTTAGGCTAGTAATCCCGATGGAGAAGGCCGTGTAGGTCAATTCGCCCACACCTTTTTTCCCCCTGCGTGCTCCTGCAAACGGGAAAGTGGTGAAAACTGTTCCTGGGCGTCCGAGGGCATCTCCGAAATAGAAGTGGTACACATCAGGCGCATCGAAATTGATGGTCTTCTTTACCAAACGAAGACCCAATATGCCCGCATAAAAATTTATGTTTTGCTGTGGGTCCCCAGAGATGGCAGTGATGTGGTGAATTCCTAAGATTAAGGGTTGCATGGAAAATGGGATAAACAAAGGAGCCTCAAAAAGAGGCTACTTTTGGAGTTGATTTAATTACTGAGTCGACTTATTGTTTAACAAGTTGAACGCTGAGCTGCAAGCGAACTTGGTCGCTTACTACCACCGAGCCAGCCTCAGTAATGGCAGACCAGGTCAGTCCAAAGTCTTTGCGGTTTAGTTTTCCTTCAATCTCAAATCCCGCTTTGGTTTGTCCGTAAGGATCAGCAACGGTTCCGCCATAGGTCACATCTAAGGTCACCTGCTGGGTAATTCCCTTTAGGGTGAGATCCCCTTGGAGTTGGTATTCTCCTCCTTGATTGACTAGTTTCCCCGCAAAAGCGATGGATGGGAAGCTAGCAGTATCAAAAAAGTCAGCTGATTTCAAGTGCTGATCGCGATCGGATTGATTCGTATCGATGCTGTTTACATCCAAAGAGAAGGTAACGGAAGCCCCATTAAAATCTTCAGAAGCTGATTCCACTGCTCCTTCAAACTTGCGGAAATAACCGGTTACGGTAGAAATTACCAAGTGCTTTACTTTAAATGCTACCTCGGAGTGGGTAGGGTCGATAATCCATTTTGTAGTGCTCATAATTGTTTTGGTTTAAGTTTAGAAATTAGATTCGATAAGTTTTAGTTAAATAGTTGTTTTGAACTACCCTCGAAGTTTGTCCAATAAGCCATTGAGTTGAATAAGTTCGGCTTCATCGAGGTGAATTACTTTTTTATTGAGCGCTGCAACTTGAGGTTCCAACAATTCCAATAAGCGCAATCCTTTTTCAGTGATGATTACATCTACCTTTCGGCGATTTTCAGGGCATTCCTCACGCTCCACCAACTCCTTGGCTTTCAACTTATCTACCAGCCTTGAGGCATTAGACATCGTATTTAGCATCCGGTCTTGGATGGCAGCGATGGTTGCGGGCTTGCCTTGCTGACCTCTGAGTATCCGCAAGACATTGTATTGCTCTGGAGAAAGATCCATGGGTTTCAACACAGCCGTTTGAAAACTCACTAGGTAGCTGTGGGTATACAATAAGTTGACCACAACCTTGTTGTAGCTGTCCTTAAATTCCGACTGCTTGATTGCTTCTTCAATTTTACCCATGGGTTCACCTTTCAATTGATGTATATACATTTATTGTAGGTAAAAGGTTCAGATTTTGCTGAAAAAAATTACCAAGGGACACCTAAACACTTGATAAATAGCCTATTTAAACTAGTTAATTTTTTAACCAATCCTTCAGCAATCGATTGACTTCTTCAGGCTTTTCGATGCAACTGCTATGCCCTGCCCCTGCTATAGTCTCTAGCCTGGCCCCTGCAATCCCCTGTTGAATATAGGCTGCCTTGGCCGGGGTCGTAGCCACATCCTCATCTCCAACAATCACCAGGGTAGGGCAAGAGATTTTGGCAAGTTCTTCCTCTACTCCTTTGCGGTAGATTACCCCTTCCACAGGGCCTGTGATGGATTTTTTGTTGGAAGCCAATTCCTTTTTCCAATGACGAATAGAATCTACATTCCTAGGATCCTCCAACCAGCTTTTTGCAAACATGATTTTCATGACCTTGCTCGCGATAGGAGGAATGATCCCGATCCAACGCACCATCCCATTGAGCAACTTGTACTGAGGCAGGTTCTCTACAGGCTCCGCATTGGCAGAAGTCTCGAGCAAAACCAAGCTTTTGACCAATTCCGGGTGGCGCGCAGCGAGACGCATGCCCACAAAGCCTCCCATGGACAAGCCTATGAAATGCACCGGGCCACCAACCAAGGTTCGGATTAATTCGGCTGCATCAGCTGCCACGGTATCTATGTCGTAGGGGCCTCCAACTTCACTACTGCCTTGCCCTCGATGATCGTATGCAATCACTCGGTACTGCTTTGAAAATTCAGCCACCTGCGCAGCAAACATTTTGTGACTCCAAAGTAAGCCATGTGAAAAAACCAAGGTCTCGGATCCAGATCCATGTTCCTGGTAAAATAGTTTGGTCTGGGAAAGGGTTACAAACGGCATAGTTTAAAGATTAGTGACAGAGATTTAATCCAATTTTCAGGTTATAAAAAAGAAGGAGAGGCCACTAGGCAAGCTCTCCTTCTTTCTATTCAAAAAGCCAAACATGGTAAGCTTACCAATCCAAACCTGGCTGGGTAATGCGTGCCTTTTCTCTGGCCTTATGCTGATCTACAATGGTGCGCACATCTTTAAGTAGTTGCTTCGCATCGTACACAATGCCATCTTTTACAGTGTATTTGACACCACCTACTCGAACCGGCTCATTCTTATCGTTGACACGGACGGCACCTGTACCATACAATACCTTCAGGTTTTGAAGTGGGTTTTCTTCCAAGATGACAAAGTCAGCCAGCTTGCCTACTTCCACCGTGCCCAAGTCCTTATCCAAGCCCAAGGCTTCCGCCCCATGCATGGTCGCAGCACGAATCACTTCCAAAGGATGGAATCCTGCTTCGCGCAACATTTCAAGTTCACGGATGTAGGCAAAGCCATACAACTGATAAATAAATCCAGAGTCAGAACCAGCAGTCACTCTACCGCCACGGTTCTTGTATTCATTGACAAAGGTCATCCACAGGCGGTAGTTGTCCTTCCAAAGCACTTCTTCTTCGGTAGTCCAGTCAAACCAGTAAGAACCGTGAGATTGACGGTTGGGAGCGTAGAAACGCCAAAGGGAAGGCAATGTATACACACCATGCCACTCCTGCGTACGCGCACGCATGAGATCTCGGTTAGCCTCGTAAATATTGAGTGTAGGATCCAAGGTAAAATCCAATTCCAACAACTCATTCATCACTTTATTCCAATGGTCGGAGAAAGGTGGCGCTGCTTGCTGCCATAGCTTTCCTGCCTCTGCAAAACGATGCTGCTCGTTCTGGTAATTGTAATCCAATCTAAAGTTTTGGATGGTACGATCGGTAAAAAGCGCCTCAGGTAGTCCATACCAGTGTTCCATCGTGGTAAGCCCCGCACGTGCGGAATGAAGCACATTCCATCGCGCTACATCCAGCTGCTGGTGGTGCATCGCTGAGCCCAAACCAATTCGCTTATTTTCAGAGATAGCCGCTTCCATTACTTCGGGCTTTGCTCCAAAAAACTTGATTCCATCTGCTCCCTTGTCCTTGTTCTCATTAACCCAAGCCTTTGCTTGCTCGGCATTGGTGATGGGACCTTTTGCTCCTTGCCCAAAGGAAGTGTAAGCCAAGATTCTTGGCGCAGTGATTTCATTGGCAGCAGATTTCTTCTTGTGGTCCAACACCCAAGTAAGTCCATTTCCAGCCGAAGGGTCACGCACGGTCGTAATTCCATGCGCCATCCATAATTTAAATACATATTCTGCAGGAGTACCCTGTCCGGATCCACCGATATGCCCGTGCATGTCGATCAAGCCCGGCAGGAGGTAGTGCCCGGTCAAGTCCATGACCTTCGTTTTATCGTCTGCTTTTGGACGACGATTCTCGTTGATCGGTACTCCAGGATAGCCTACGGCTTGGATTTGGGTGATCCGGTTTTTTTCTACCAAAATATCTACAGGACCTAGTGGCGGCGCACCCGTACCATCGATAAGCGTAACGCCACGAATGATCAATTTCTCATAAGGGCCCTTTCCTTCTGCTCTTGCAGGGGAAGGCATGATCTGTGCACTTGCCCAGCTGACGCTAGCAACCAATGCGAGACCTAGGAAAAGTATTTTTTTCAACATAGCTAGTTGGGGTTCTTGAAGTGTTTAAGTTAGGGGAAATCCAGAAATGAAAAAATGTTTTTTAAAGGAGTGGCAACAAAAAAGCCCCGTATGGACGGGGCTTTAAAAACAAACTGCTGTCGACGGTTGACTGTCAGCCGTTGACCGTTTTACAAGTCTTTGAACTTATCCATAATCTCTTCAGAAATCCCTGTAAAGGAATATCCTCCATCATGGAAAAGATTTTGCATGGTCACCATGCGGGTCAAGTCTGAGAACAAGGTTACTATGTAATCAGCACATGCATCTGCCGAGGCATTTCCCAAAGGAGAAAGAGCTTCTGCAAAGTTGTAGAAGGAATCAAATCCACCAATTCCGCTTCCTGCAGTGGTTTTGGTAGGGGATTGAGAGATGGTGTTGACACGAACTTTCTTCAGTTTACCGTAACGGTACCCATAACCTCTGGCGATGCTTTCTAGCAAAGCCTTGGCATCTGCCATATCCGTGTAGAAAGGAAATATCCGTTGTGCTGCGATATAGGAAAGTCCTACAATAGACCCCCATTCCTTCATCACATCCATCTTCTCCGCTACCTGCATCATCTTATGGAAAGAGATCGCAGATACATCGTAGGATTTCATGGCCCAATCGTAATTGAGGTCGCCGTAGGCTTTGCCCTTACGGATGTTTGGCGACATGCCGATGGAGTGTAGCAAAAAGTCAAAATCTGCCCCCAAAAACTCTTTTGCCTCAGCATATAACTTTTCAATATCTTCTACGACAGTGGCATCTGCAGCTACAACGATGGTATTGCACTCTTCAGCAAGTTCTTTGATCGCTCCCATACGCATGGCGATGGGGGCATTGGTCAAAACAAATTTTCCGCCTTGTTCCTTTACTTTGATCGCAGTCTTCCATGCAATGGAATTTTCATCAAGCGCTCCAGTAATGATTCCTACTTTTCCTTTAAGTAAATTTTGTGACATATAGCAATAGGGTTGAATTCAAAGTCCGCGGTAAAACTACATAAAATTTAGGAGTTAGCCCCTCAATTCATCAAGAGCTCTTTGGCACTTGCCTGAGCAGCAGGTGATGGATTGACGCCTGCTATCATTTTTGCAAGCTCATGTACCCGTTCCTCTTCAGTCAATTGCTTGACCTTGGAGATGGTTTTTTCTGCACTATGATCCTTGTACACAAAGAAATGCACTGCGCCCTTCGCTGCCATCTGCGGTAGGTGTGTAATGCAGATCACTTGGTGATTCTGAGCAATTACCTGCATCATACGGACCATTTGCAAGGCTACTTCTCCCGAAATACCGGAATCAATCTCATCGAAAATAAGGGTTGGTAAGGCCATTTTGTCGGCCATCAAATATTTAATCGCAAAAAGTAAGCGGGAAAACTCCCCTCCAGAAGCTACTTTTTTCAAAGGCTGCAGTGGCGTACCCTTGTTGGCGGAAAAAAGCAACTCCACACGATCTATACCGCTACCGCTGGGTTCAAAAGCCTGCCTTTCAAATTGAATACGTGCATTTTCCATTCCCAATTCATGCAATAAAGCTTCCAAAGCGCCTTCAAAAGACGGAAAACAACTCCTGCGCTTATGGCTAAGCAACTCAGCTGCGAGAAGCATTGCCTTTTCTTTTTCAAGTTGAACCCGCTTGGCCTCAAGCAACATATCTTCGACCTGCTGCACTTGAAAAACCTGATCCGCCAAATGGCTTTCCAAAGCCAGGAGCTCCTCAATGGTCTGCAGGCCATGCTTCTTTTGCAATTGGTAGATTTTACTTAGTCGCTCTCGGGTACGTTCTAGCTTTTCAGGATCCACTTCTACAGTACTATCCTCATCTGCCAAGCTTTCTGCCAAGTCCTTCAATTCAATGAATGCTTCCTGAAATCGCTGTCGGTAGGTTCCAAATGCCTGAGCCAATCGCTCCAAGCCTTGCAAACTCGATTGGATCTGTCCCATGCCCTGAAGTACTCCAAACTGCTCGTTTTGGAAAAGGGAAAGGATCTCTTGAATCTTCACTTTAATGTCTTCGGCATTTTCAAGGATCTCCTGACTAGCCTCCAACTCCTCTTGCTCTCCGGCTACGAGCGATAGGCTACTCAACTCATTCAATTGAAATTGATTGAAATCGAACTCTTTTTTGAGTGTTTCTGCCTGACGAGTAAGCTCCTCTAGCCGTTTTTTGCCGGACTTGAATTCATTAAAAACCTGTTGGTAGGCAGCTCGCTCAACTCCTGTTTGGGCAAATGCATCCACCAATCCCAATTGAAAATCCCCTTCTCCAAGGAGTAGGGTATCGTGCTGGGAGTGCACATCCATTAGCTTCTCCCCCAAGGTCTTCAGGTGATCCAATAAGATCGGCGTATCATTTACAAAAGACCGGGATTTGCCATTTGGACTGATTTCCCTTCGGATAATGCAACTGTCCTCATAGTCCAGTTCCAGCTCCTCAAAATATTCCTTTAAGCCGTAGGTACGAATGTCAAAAATCCCCTCGACCACACATTTCTTTTCCTCGTGAAGCAACACCTTGGTATCCGCTCGATTGCCAAGTAAAAGTCCTACCGCTCCAAGCATTATCGACTTACCCGCACCTGTTTCACCTGTAATCATGCTCAATCCTGCACTGGGCTGCATGGCCAAGTGGTCGATCAACGCATAATTGGATATTTTAAGTGAAGTGAGCATGAATTAAGGATGGCTTTCCAGCAAAACTAAAGGATACGAGTTAGCTTTTGAGCAGCTCGTTGTATTTTCTAGCGTTATTCGGATCAATTTCAAGGAGAAATGGAACTGCCTTTTCACGAATGTCAAAGGGAGCATTCTTGAGAATAGACACCAGTTCATCACTTTTGGCATCGACAAAAGTGATGGTAAAAATTCCATTGGGCTGCAATCGATTGGCTTCCGCCACGCGTTGGATCGCTTCTAAAATCGAATTATACGCTTCTTCTGGAGCGGTAGCGAGTTGGTCCATCCCCTTCCTGTGATACAAATAAATTGCCTCCCGAATAGGAGCGTACACGGTTGAAATGTAAATGTCATTGATCAGCCAGTAGCGACTTCTTCGGTCATTGGGATTTTGGACCCAGCCGACACGCCCCGATTGCTGGGCATTATTTACGATATCATTCGCCACTTCAAAATAAGGATTGCCCCCTTTCAGTTCAAAGCTGTCGTAATCCATCCCAAGTGCGATGTAGGCATAGTAAGAGAGCAAGGAACTGATGTTATTCAAAAAAGATACCCGGTTGAATTCCAGGGGTTGTGATTCTTGGTATTCAAAAGACCAATTGCGGTCAATAAAGTTCAGCACCACTGTCTCGTAGTTGGTCCCAAATACTGGGCGGATCACCTGCACCTGAACCGTTGCACTATATACCCCTATTTGTGGTACTTGATTGATTGTAATCAATAAGTTTCCTTTGATGCGCTCCTCAGGCCTAAACTCATCTGAAGTCCAGGTTCTACCATTCAAAAACTGTTCAAAGCTGGTTTTCATCTGGGTAAAGACATCTGTATTTTGAAATCTAGAACGGTCACTATTGATAATGACCCTAAAATCCAGCTCTTGAGCCTTGCTTTCTATAAAAAATCCAAGAATTCCAACTAGGATGAGTATCCCCTTTTTCATGTACTAAACTTACAAAAAATCTTTAGCTCCTCGTCAAGAAGCTGCCTTTTTGACTTCTTCCAAAATAAGTTCCGCAATCTCTTCCTTCGGCAAAAGGGCGGACTGAACTTCATTTCCTCCTTTATGAAAAATACGAACCTGGTTGGTGTCGTGCTTAAAACCTACACCAGCCTCGGTTGCTGAATTCAACACGACCAAATCAAAGTTTTTGCGATCCAGTTTGGCTTTGGCATTTGCCTCTTCTTGTTCTGTTTCCAAAGCAAAGCCCACGTGAATCTGTTTGGTACTTTTTGTTTTTCCAAGCTCAAAGGCAAGATCCACATTGGGCACCAAGCGAAGCGTAAGTTCCTCACCTGCCTTTTTTATTTTTTGAGGAGCCGCATTTTCAGGCCTAAAATCTGCCACTGCTGCGGCAAATACGACTACATCCATCTGTGCATGCAGGGACTTGGCAGCTTCAAACATCTCAGTAGCAGTGGTCACACGATGCACCTGAAACCGGCTTTCGTCCAACTTCAAGGAAACGGGGCCTGCGACAAGAGACACTGCTGCCCCCTGAGCTTCAAATGCTTTGGCTAGGGCATATCCCATTTTTCCGCTGGAATGATTGCTCAAAAATCGAACCGGGTCAAGTGCTTCTTGCGTTGGACCCAAGGTAATCAGTACTTTTTTACCCAGAAAATCCTTCTTGGGATTAAAAAACAGAATCACTTGCTCCAGGATATGCTCTGGCTCCATCATGCGTCCTTGGCCAGAGAGCCCACTGGCCAACTCACCGGTTTCGGCATCTAGCACCATGTTTCCAAAGGAAGCTACTTTTTCAAGATTAGCCCGCACAGAGGGGTGCTGGTACATATCCAAGTCCATAGCTGGTGCAAGCATCACCGGACAGCGACAGGATAGATAGGTGGCAGTTAGCAAATTATCACATCCCCCTTGGGCAAATTTGGCGAGCGTATTGGCGCTCAGGGGCGCCACTAAAAATAAATCAGCCCAAAGGCCGAGCTCCACATGATTGTGCCATTGGCCGGAATTCTTATCAAAAAAAGCAGATAGTACCGGCCGCTTGGAGAGGGTAGCTAAGGTAAGAGGGGTAATAAAATCAAGAGCAGAAGTAGTCGCTACTAGCTGTACCTCTGCTCCAGATTTGATAAGCAAGCGCGTTAAAATCGCGGTTTTGTAGGCGGCAATGCTGCCCGTTACACCGACTAAAATTCGTTTGCCTTGCAGGTTCATTGGGAATTACTCCGCTCCTTCTTGCGTTGGATACCTGTGGTGAATTTTCCCCTCAATAAATTCTTCCATTGCCAAAGAGGTTGGCTTGGGCATTCTTTCGTAAAACTTGGAGATTTCAATCTGCTCTTTGTTTTCAAATACTTCTTCCAAGTTGTCTACGGTAGAAGCAAATTCAGAAAGCTTGTTATTCAGCTCTTCCTTCAAGGTTGAAGAAATTTGCTTTGCACGCTGACCCACGATGTGGATCGACTCATAGATATTGCCTGTTTTATCGGCGATTTTATCTAGGTCTCTGGTGATGATTGATGGATTAACAGCCATATTGTTTGTGTTTAAATGCGTGTAATTAAATTAATTTGAGGTGGTAGTTGCTGCCTCCGCCTCTTCAGCAGCCTTCTTATCTGCAAACTCCTTTTTCTGTTTGTTGTGCGCCTGAAGTTCTTCTTTGGTTTGCGCTTCTAATTTTTTGACCTCTCCCAAATACCCACTTGCTGCATATTTTCGGTAAAAATTGGATGCAAACTTTAAGGCATCGTTCAGCCGCTCCTCTTTCTTATCAAAGGCACTGTTTTTGGCATAGGTATAGCCCACTTCTACCAAGCGGTAGGCCAGCTCTTCATTGCGCTTACTTTCTGGGTAGTCCTTGGCAAAGTTTTGAAAGTTGATGATGCAGGCTCTGTAAAAATCACCTGGCCTCAACCCTTCCTTCAATCGGTAATACATTTCAGCCTCGCTGTAGGCCTTTTCTTCAAATCTAGACTCCAAATCCTTCAACATCTCCATGGCACGCTCATAGCTGGCAGAACCAGGGAATTTACCTACAAATTGCTGAATGGCTGTGACCGCTTCCTTGCTACTCTGCTGATCCAAGTTGTAATCAGGAGCGTCTAGGTACAGGGAATAAGCATGCATAAATAAGGATTCTTCCGCTAACGCACTTCGGTTGTAGGTCTTGAAGAAGGTATTGAAATACCCAGCAGACTCGATGTACCTCTTGGTCTTGAAGTGACAGTTGGCATAGTTGTACTCCGCCATTTCTGCCTTTTCAGACCCCTTGATTACAGGAAGTACCTTTTCGTACAAGATAATCGCTTTGTTGTACTCGCCTTCTTGGTAGTATTTGTTGGCGCCGTTGTACAGCTCCTCCCAGTTGGTGCTTTTTTCCAACTTGGCAAAAGGTCCACAGGCTCCAAGGAGAACCAAGACGAATACAAAGAAGATCGAATAGTGGCGCATGATTATTTTAAGGACCGCAAATATAAGGGATAATTGTAAGATTTCAAATGAAATAGCCTAGTCGAAAAGCCTTACTTTTTCACTTGTAATTTCTTTGTGACCACGTTTTTATTGTCAACAAATAAGGTGTAGAAATACACCCCAGGCTGGAAGTCCGCGACATGAATGACCAAACTATTTCGTGTGGGATCCAATTCATATTCCGCAATGGGGTTACCTATGAAACTGGTAACGGTGATTTTTGCTTTCGATTTTGGATTGACGAGGGTATAATCCAATTGCGCTACCCGGTTGCTCGGATTGGGATAAATATCCCCCAACTTGATGTCTTTGTGTGAAAAATCTGCTTTTGACTCACTTGACACGGAATATTTCGCCTCCACTACAAAAAATTCACGCAAGGCCTCACTATTCACAAACACCAAATCAAAACTTCCTAAAGTCTCCGCGATGCCTAATTCAAACTCTAAGTAGAGGTCAGTATAAATCTCGCCTGGAGCAAGTTTTAACATGACCTTTGCCAAGTCTTTTTTCGGATCATAACACTGATCTCCTAGACAAATGCGCATCTTTTGAGACGATCCAATACTCCCCTTGATATTTCGCAACAGGAAAGTTTTCGGTTGGGAGGACTCGTTGTGAAGGAGTACAGTTTTCCGTTGGGAGGAACCAATTTTACCTGAAAATTCTACGGCTTCGCTCAAGACATGTACCTGCTGGGCGCCCGCAAAAATCGGGAACAGAAGCAGCAGCATAACGATCAATTTGAGCAATTGGGTGTTCATAAAAATTAGGTACTCAATAAGTCTGATGTGGGTACAATAAAGTCTAGAAACTTTACGTTAAATGTATTTAAAAAGATACAAGTTTTCTCCCAAAACTGGGTTAATTGTTGTTAAGTTTCAAAAATGAGGTGTTTCTTGACCCCTAGCCGCCTCCTGTCTGCTTGACAGGCTTTTCCTGCAGCACTTTTTGAAGCTGCCCTTGCGTGGGCATGGTCAGCTTTACCTCCGGCTCGTTGAAAAAATTCTGAAGTGTAGGATCAATTTCAACCACCTTCCGCCAGGCATCTATTGTGGCTCGCGCAGGCTTTTCCGCTACCCTCCAACGAAATCCCTCCAGCCGACTCATCTTTTCATCAATGTCCTGGACAGGAATAAATTTACCGTCGGGTCGAACACCAAAATTTGATTTTTTAATTAGGCCATCTACGAAGGTCAGCCCTATGGTTGAGCTAAGGATTCGATTGATTCCTTGAGTCAAGGTATCTCCTTCGAGGGCATAGTACAGTGACTCCCCATTCCCCTCGATAAACAAACTACTCATCTGCCCATCTTTGAAGTACCCGGTCATCTTTCTCCCTTTCATCTGATTGAAATTCAACAAGGTATCTGTCAAAATTGCAAAGGCCTTGTTCTTCATGTAAACCCGATCCAAGGTTTCATTCTTGAGGAAAAAGACCATGCTGTCTGCTGCAATTTGGCTGGATCGATTCCATAAAATTGGGTCTTTGTAGAGGTGTATAGACGAGTCCCCAAAGGCATACAACAAGGAATCTGCTTTCCCCGAAAGATCGGATTTGACCAGGTTCACCTGGTGAAAGGCAAGCAAAAATTTGGATGAATCAGCTTCCCCATCCTGCGAAATCAAGGTGTCAGCAGTAAGAAAAAGGGTATCTGACTCAAAGTACTTGCGCACCAAAGCCTTCCCATACATCTGGCTGTATTTTTTGGTTTCCCAATAGTTTCCCACATCCCCAAATACCTCTAGCTCTCTTTCTTTATTCAGAACTCGCACATCTTTTTTGCCCTCATAGTAGGCTTTGGGCTCATCGTAAAACAATTCATCCGCTTTCACCCGACTCTCCTCCGTCTCCACCAATCCCTCAAAAAACTTAAACTGCTTGAGTTGGGTGTCGTAAAAACTTCCCTTTTGGGCGTCCAAATTATACCCCTCCTTGGACACAATATTGGTCAAACCTGGGGTTTCTGCAGTTTTCGGGACTGTCAGATAGATAAGGTCCTTGGTTTTGAGCGTATAATCTGGATTCACCAAAATCACATCATATTGGAAACTTATCCGCTCGTAATTGATGTCATAGGTACCCAGCTCACTGGTAAGAACATTCACGGAATCCACCACCTTTCCCCCTTCAAAGTAAGATGCCACGTTGGATTCCCTGTTGTAATCGAGGTGTTCGGTATACAGCTTCGTCTTCTGATTGGTGAAGACCACATTTTTGCGAAGCTTGGCCACCTTAGTCGCACCATCGTACTCCGCATAGGAACTGGTCGTGGTGATGGGGTCTACCTCATCCTTGATTTGCACCCTTCCAAAAAGCTGTGCACGATTTTCATCCCGATAAAAATAGGCCGAATCACAAGCAATTAATGAATTTTGGTGCTTCATTTTCACATTCCCCAGCAAGCGCTCAAAGCCTTTGGCACCCTGAAGGAGATCCGCACTCCGAATCTCCAAGAGCGAAGAGGACTGCGCATGACCAAGGATGGGCACCCAGAGTACCAAGAGAAGGAACTGAATGAAAAAAGGAGATTTCATAGGGGAGATACTAGAGGCAAATTTAGCAGAAAAAGCTATTTTTGATTAATGTACGACGCCTTTATCTCGCATATCCGACAAAGCACACTATTGCAAGCCGACAAACGCTACCTTCTGGCCTGCAGTGGCGGACTAGACAGCATGGCTTTGGCACATTTACTACATGCATCGGGGATTCAGCTAGAGCTGGCTCATGTCAATTTTGGCTTACGCGGTGCAGAAAGCGATGGAGACGAGGAATTTGTAAAAAGCTGGGCCAAGGACCGTTCGCTACTTGTCCATATTCATCGAGCCAATACAGTGGAATGGGCGGATAAAAATGGCATTTCCATTCAGATGGCCGCTCGAGAAATCCGCTACCAGTTTTTTGAAGAAATTCGAAGTCAACAAAATCTGGAAGGCATCCTCTTAGCCCACCATCAGGATGACCAGCTGGAAACCATTTTTCTAAACTTGGCCAGAGGCACTGGCATCGAGGGATTGTATGGCATGAGCGAACGTAGGGGCTGGCTGATTCGTCCACTGCTCCCCTTTTCCAGAGCTCAACTTGAATCCTACATGGAGGAGGTCAAGCAAACTTGGCGGGAAGACCGTTCCAATGCAACTACCGACTACAAGAGAAACAAACTGCGCCATAGCGGATTGCCCGCACTCTACAATCTCGAACCTGATACCCGTCAGAATCTCCTGCAAAGCTTTGCACGATTAAAGGATACCGGCAAGGCCTTTACAGGGTTAGTTGAGGCTTGGAAAAAGGAACATATCCGAGAACAGCATGGGATGTGCTTCCTGTCCTACAAGTCCATTCACAACCTACCTGGAGCTGCCACCCTGCTCTATTTCTGGTTGCGCCCTTACGGATTCAACTCTGATCAAGCCTTGACGCTATCCAAATGCTTGGAAGAGATCAAACCAGGCCGATTATTGCGCAGCACACAGTACGAACTCAGTCTGGATCGGGAGGAATTGATTTTGTATCCGATACCTGTTGAATTTCCAGCGGTTGAACTCTCGATTGGAACTCCATCCATTTCTCTCCCTGATGGAGCCTACCAACTCACTTGGGACCTGCCCCCAATAGCAATCGATCGGAATCCCGCAAATGCAGTTTTGGATCTGGACTGTTTGGAGTTTCCGCTTCAAATCCGGGGTTGGCAGGAAGGAGACCGGTTCAATCCACTGGGAATGCAATCCGAAAAAAAGATTTCCGACTTTCTAATTGATAATAAAGTGCCTTTTGCGTTAAAAAAAGAGGTGAAAGTCCTAGTTTCAGGAAATAAAATAGCCTGGATTCTAGGCATGCGAATTGCAGACTGGGCAAAAGTGAGCCCTGCCACCCAAAAATGCTTGCACATTCAAAAAAGCTAAGCCATGAGAAACCCTTTTTCCAAAACCTATGAGCCCCAAGAAATGCGGATGTTTGACTTTCTGCAGGGCATCAAGTTTTTCGAGCTACTCAAGCTGCAAGAACTTGCGCGCTTTTTGCCCACCATGCACGAGCGAAAATACGTTCGTGATGAAGTTGTTTTTTTTAGCAAGGATCCAAGCCAAGCGCTCTACCTCATTCGAAAAGGCCATATAGATCTGACCATTGATCTCAGCGAAAATTTTGAAACCATCATGCAGCTGAAGCGAGGAGATGCCTTCGGTGAAAATTCTCTTCTGGAAAACTCGAAAAGAACTTATACCGCCCTGGTGAGTTCGGATGAAGCCGAATTACTGGTCATCCCACAGTTTGCGCTGCTCGAAATCTTTGAGAATAATCCAAAAATTAAGGCAAAAATGATGACTTCTTTGGCTGAATTTTACAATGCCAACAACCAGCGTCTTTTCCGATCCTACCGCGAATCTTTTGGGTTCTTTAGCCTGCGGCAAATGTTTGAATAGAGCATTATAAAAAAAATACACGATGCATATTAAAAAAACAGTGCCTTCGTGACGAACTTAATCCAGAAGCGGTTTCAATTCCTAAATATCCCTTATTAACTTAGGGTCGAATTTTAGGCAATCAAACCAAAAAACACAAAACCATGAGCAAAGTAACCGTTGTTGGGGCAGGAAATGTAGGCGCCACTTGTGCCGATGTATTGGCGTATCGCGAGGTAGCTGAAGAGATTGTATTAGTAGACATCAAAGAGGGCATTGCCGAAGGCAAAGCACTCGACATTTGGCAAAAAGCACCCATCAATCAATACGATAGCCGTACCATTGGCAGCACCAATGACTACAGCAAAACTGCAAATTCAGATGTGGTAGTCATCACCTCAGGACTTCCAAGAAAACCAGGAATGACTCGTGATGACTTGATCGAAACCAACGCAGGAATCGTAAAGTCAGTTACTGAAAATGTAGCGAAGTATTCCCCAAATGCAATCATCATCGTCGTGTCGAATCCTTTGGATGTGATGACTTACCAAGCCCATTTAACTTCTGGATTTTCTAGAAATAAGGTGATGGGAATGGCGGGGATTTTGGATACCGCTCGTTACCGTGCCTTCCTCGCTGAAGAATTGAATGTTTCTGGAAAAGAAATTCAAGCAATCCTAATGGGAGGCCATGGAGATACCATGGTTCCACTTCCAAGATACACCACAGTGGCGGGCATTCCTGTTACTGAATTGGTTGAAAAAGATAAACTAGATGCCATCATCGAGCGAACCAAATTTGGTGGCGGTGAATTGGTGAAGCTGATGGGTACTTCTGCCTGGTATGCGCCGGGAGCTGCAGCTGCCCAAATGGTAGAAGCCATCTTGAAAAACCAAAGAAGAGTATTCCCAGTATGCATCAAATTAGATGGTGAATACGGCATTGATGACTGCTACCTTGGTGTACCAGTAATCCTAGGCAAAAACGGGATTGAAAAAGTCCTTGAACTAGATCTCAATGCAGAGGAACAGCAATTGCTAGAAACATCCAGAGGCCACGTCAAAGAAGTGATGGAGGTTTTGGATCGCTTGAGCAACTAAACTGGTCCTTGCAAGACTGATGACCTAAGCAACTTTCTTTTGGGAAAGTTGCTTAGGTCTTTTTTTCCTTCTTTTACTCCTACTCGATACTGCAACTTGAAAATCTGGAAAAGCTTGTTGGTCATTCTATTGCTATCCCTTCTTGGCTGGGGAGGCTTTGAAGTATACCAACGGTTTATCAAGTCCAGAACCATCAACAGTCTTGAACTGATTTCGGATGATGCCGTATTTTTATTCGAAACCCAACAAGCCGATTTTTCCTGGCAAGAACTCCAGAATCAACCCGTCTGGGCACCGCTATCGCAATTTCCAGCATTCCAATCCTTAGGCAACCAATTAAGCGCATTAGATAGCCTAGTTGGCGAAACAGGATTTGTAACCAAGACCCTACGCAATAAGCAGGTGACGGTATCCTATCATGCTGTAGGCACCGACAAATTTAGTCTGCTTTTCACGCTGAATTTTGGATCCAGCTCCCCAGCGGAACTTTTGGATAAGCTAAAGTCCAAAGCGCCAAAAACTACCCGATTTCAAACACGAAAATACAGCGAGCAAGAGATTTACGATGTGCTGGATGGCAACAATAGCATCCAATGGAGCATTACTGTCCTAAACAATGTGCTGCTCATCTCTTCCTCCTCTTTTGTCATTGAAGAGGCCATTCGATTTTACCTCAGTGAAGACGCAAACCCAATTTCAACCAAGCTAGGCGAACAACTTCCCAATAAAGAAGGCCTAGGTAGGTTAATCCTTTCCTCAAAAGGACTAGTCAAACTACTCAACGGTGTAAGTGCTGCCAAATCTTCAGCAGCAATTGAAGAGCTGCAGACCACGGATTTTCTACTTTCCTTGGAGTTAAAGTTTGAAGACAAGCAACTCGTTTTTAAAGGGCCAATCCAAGGCCTACCGGAAGTGGATTTTTTACCTGCTGTGCAAGCTCAACTTGCGGAATTTGAAAATTTGATTTCCACGCGGACACAATCGATCACCCAGGTCAACTTGAAGGATAATTACGAAGTGCAGAAACTTCGAAACAGTTCCTTTGTCCCCAAATCTACAGTCATTGGGGAGGTTCAAACTCGATTAATCGATCGGGGATTTTTGGATTTCATTAGTGGAGAACAATATTTTTTAGAAATGGAGCCCCTATCTGGGCCTCAAAAAAATGTTGCCCTACTGGTAAAGTTGGAGAATCCAGAACAAGCCTGGAAAATCCTCAAGGAATACCGAGACACCACTGAATTTGATCCTTCAGAGCAATACCTACAACAGGAAATTTTATTTTTTCCAGAGGAGAATTTTCCAGCTCACGTATTCAATGGGCGATTTGTTGGGTTTGAACAAACCTTTGTCAGCCAAGTGGGACAGATACTATTAATGAGCAATTCAGCCAATGGCATAAGAAGCGTGTTGGATGATTATGCGCAAGGAAATACTTGGGCAAAAAAGCCAGGTGATACCAAAAACCGTTTGACACCCGCTGCGGGATACAGCAAAACATTCCTGCTTCCAAAAATCTGGACAAGTTGGGTTCAAACTACCAACCCTAGCTGGAGCACATTTATCCAGAAATACGAAACAGCATTGAAGGCATTCACCAGCTTGGGATTGCGTATCCACCAAAGTTCAAAAGGACCCGAAGCAACCCTCATCTTAGGATATACGAGTGCAGGATCCCCTAAAGGACAAGAAACCAAATCTTTTGAGCTGGCATCTGGCAAAGAGGTAGCGCTTCCTGAAAATTTAATTTTTGGCCCCAAAGCAATCAAAAATTTCAATGACAATACCGAAGACCTGGTAGTCCAAGACCAAAATCATGTCTTGTATGTCATCAATTCAGCTGGCGAGCAAGTATATAGCCAAGCATTATCTGGTGCTATTCTATCCGAAACCTTTCAAATTGATTATTTCAAAAATGGCAAGTTACAGCTCGTGCTTGCTACTGCGGATCGTATCTATGCCATAGACCGTCTAGGAGAACCTTTGCCTGGATTCCCAAAGGCCATACCTGGAGAAAAAATCACCCATCTAAGCGTGCTAGACTATGACCAAACGCTAGAGTACCGCTACTTTATAGCTACTGAAAAGGGGAATTTATGGTTGCTGGACAAAATGGGGAAGGACTTAGAAAACTGGAACCCCTTGCCTCTAGGAGAACCTACCAACGGGACTCCATTTCATGCTCGCGTACCGGGAAAAGGTGATTTTATGGTAGTGCTAGGCATCTCCGGTGACTTGCATTTCTTCAGCCGTAAAGGCGAATCTCGAAGCGGTTCCCCTCTCAAGCTTCCAGACGGAATTGCCAGTCCGCTTGTTTTCAATAAGACAGGCACCCCAACACTTCAAGCAGTTACAACTGGTGGAGAAATCTTGGACATTTCTTTTTCTGGGGAAATCATCAAGAAAACCCAAGCCCAAAAATCAAATCGAGACGATAAATTTCGAAGTCTCAGTGACCAAAAAGGTAATTCTTCCCTTTTGGTCCTGGAACAATTCAATAAAACACAGCTTTTTGATAGTCAACAGCGTCTGCTGATGACTCTCCCCTTGGCGGGAGGCAAAACTTGGATAGGTTATTTTGATTTTGGCTCGTCCCGGAAAATTGTCGCAGTAACTGACCTAGAGCAGGGCTTGGGATACCTCTATGACTTAGAAGGGAATCTGCTGATCAGCACCCCACTTCAAAGCAATGGTGAAATCCAATTGAGCCACCTCCCCAGTCAAGGACAATACCTGATTCGTACACGCTACGGAAAAACGCTAATGGAATACCTCATTCCAGACTAAGTCCACCTGCTTCACTGCAAAACTACTACCCTGCTAGCTGGAAGAACCAATTAGTTCACTTCAAAAAATGTGCGGCGAACGGTCAGCTTCCCGCCTACATTCACTTGCTCCCAGTACACAAATATTCCCGCCAAATTGGGCAGCTTAGTGCTTACTTCTTGACCACTAGATTGCCAATACAGCAATGTCCTCCAGTCAGGAATTCGAGAGGTAGTGGAAGGCTTGACAAACTGATTTCGATCCAAGATCACTGAGGGTTGAATCCCTGGGTAATCAAAAAACCGTGCCGCTGGGGCTAGTGGAAATAAACCAAAATTATTGGCGTAACTCGAAAAACTTAGCACACCTGGATAAGTACGATCATTTAGGTAAAACTCACGGTTGAGCACCTCCAACCGCTGAAGAAATTTGGGATTGAAGGAGGCCAAAAGATCCGAATCAAATACAGGCATCGCATCAATTAGAATCAAGGGATTGGTATCAAAAACACCCTTTTCCGCTTCATCCAGAAGTCGGAACGTTTTCTTTTTGTCCTTTAGACGAACTGCAACACTAGGAACATATTCCTTCAAAACCGTTTCCACATCTTCAAACCGAGTGTAATCGTCCAGGTTGTAGCTATAATCTTCCACAAAGCCAGTGACTACTTCCAAAGAATCTTGGTCAGCCACTTCCAAATACTCCTGCTGCACTACAGCTGCTTTGAGCAAGGACTGAAGGTATTCAAGATCAGCCTCCGCCAAGGATAGTTCAGGAAAACTAAAATTCGATCTAAAGCTCGTTTTGATCAGCGGGGAAATCATCTCCAAACCGGGCATCTCCTCCCCGTTTTCAAGTTGCAGGATCAAACGATCCCAATGCCGCAATCCTCCTGCATCAAAGACAAGCATGCCCCGCTCATCCACATGATCTGTAAACAGGGCACTTTTTGCTCCATGAAGGGAAAGAAAATAGGTGAGTGCAGTATCCAAAGAGGCGACTTTCGCCTGAACCAGATGACCAAATAGTTCGGGGAGCAATGGCTGAGGAACTAAATTTTCATATACTTCAGTAGCAGGCAACAACTTTTGTTCTTCCATTAAAAAAGGATTGGCAATGGAAATTCCCGAAGCCACAACCCGTTCTTCGCCAGCGCTGGTAGAACCAAAATTGACAGCTACTCCCTTTTCGTAGGATTTAGAGGATTGGGAAATTTGGCGATGGGAAGTTGTAACCTCCTTGGGTGGAATTTTCGGGTTGATGATCGTGACCAACTTCTGTGCGATCCCTTGATTCAAATCCAAATACGGACTGATCCGAGTATACACGCGCAACAGGTACTGGTCAGATGGGATTTGATCTGAAACTGGAATAAAATTCAAAGCAACACCTGATTGAAGCGGTACTTTGACATGGGTGATTGAGTTGGAATTGCGATCCACCAATTCGGCATACAGCACCTGCGAAGAAGCGGCTCGTTCTCCCAAACTTACCTGAGCCTCAAACCAGATTTTCTCGCCAGAAAAATAAAGCGTCTTCGGCGTATGGAAATAAACTTGCTCCTTTTGGCTAGTTGCCGTTTGCCCTATGCTAGTGCATACAAACCCAAGAAAACACAGCAACCCACAAATGAGAGCTTTAAGACTGCTTATTGTATTTAAGGATATCTTCAGTAGTTGCATGACATTAGTCTATCCAAAATGAGGGCTTAAGTTTAGATGCATACAAGCTACAATCGGTGCATCTTTTCGAAGAGGGATAATAGCCAACAATCGTAGTTCCCACCATCAGTGGTCTCGTGGGCACCACGGCTCCATTACCGAAGATAGCCTGGTAATCTTTGGCCAAAATAGCTTCTTCTCCGATTGCACAATCGTTAAACTTTGGATCAAGGTAATTCCAGGGGCTTACCTGTACTTGATTAATGTAGATCCGCTTCTGACGGATTACCCCTAGGCTGACTTGCCCAATAACCGGACTCTTTGCGGCATCGAGGCTCTTTATGTTCCCTCCTATCAAAGAGGGAAGCGGGCTAAAGATAGAACCGATATCTTCTGTGTTTTTCTTTAAAATCTCCCAGAAAGGCACATCCTTTGAAGCAAGTCCTTTTTGCGAAACAAGAATACTGTAGCGCTCCATGATTCGCTCATCACCCGTAGGAATCTCTGTAATGGTTTTCTGGAAAACTACCTGATCTTTAAATCGAGAACTTGTCTCCAAAAGAATCCCAGGACTTGGCTCAGTCTTGAAGCAAAGTGAAGTCTGTTCTGACTGCTTTTGGTCCCGAACATTTTTAAGTTCGGGAACATAGATGTAAGTAGTTCGTATTCGCGGCCGGAAAATCCAGGTTTCTTCAAAGGTCCATAGAAAATCATCTGCATTGGCATTGCCTTGGGTGGATACAAATACCTCCACACCTTCCTCATCCCGCTTAAATCCGGCATCAATAATTTCAGGTGTTACAATGGGCTGTAAACCTTCGGAAACATACCTTTCACCCGAGCTTAGCTCAATTTCAAGCAAATAGCTTTGCTTCTCATCAATATTCCGTTCAAAAATATAGGTTCCTAAACCAGTTTCGGTTAGCGGGAAAACTTGTCCTGAGGCACTTTTGAGCAGTACTTTGGCGCGGAGCTCTGGAATAAAGGCAGAAGAAGCACCTAGCGGAGCAGTTCTACTGAGCTTTAACTCACTTTTCAAACCCTCGGTATCCAAATAGCCTTCCACAACCAACACCCTTAGCTCAGTGGCAGGCACCTCCGGTTCGTAAGGAGTCCTACACCCAAGAAGCGTGGCGAGCAGAACAAAAACAAGACCTATGGCTTTTCGCATCAAAATCTAAAGTTATAGGTGATAAATGGAATTGGCTCGGCGAAAATCGCAAGCTGATAGCCTCTTAGTTTGCCTGCCTCCGGCACAAAATAGACCGAGTAGGCATTGTCCCTTCCCAGTAGGTTGTACACCCCAAAAGACCAAGAGGCATGCGCAAGTTTGGCAATTTTGTGGTTCCCCTCTAGATTAACAGACAGGTCCATTCGGAAATAATCTGGAACCCTAAAGGAATTGCGGTCAGAGAAATAGACGCGCTCCGACCCCCCATAGGTAAACTTAGCAATGGGCAGCGTCACGGGTCTTCCTGTACTGTACTTCCCTGCCAAGGTCACGTTGACCCGCTTACTAAGTTCTAAATTCCCTACAAAATTGGCATTATGGGGTTGATCAAAATTACTAGGATACCATTCGGAACGGTTGATCTGCTCCTTTTGCTCCGAAGGATCGGTCTGCATCAGCGAACGGCTGTAGGTATAAGCTAGGGTACCATTCAGCTTTCCTGTTGATTTTTTGAGGTACAGCTCCATGCCATAGGCTTTTCCTTGAGTGACCAATACCTCTTGCTCAATCCGGTCATTCAGTACGATGCTTGCACCAGATCGGTAGTCGAGCAAGTTCTGCATGGATCGGTAGTACAATTCAGCAGAAAACTCAAAATCACCTTGATTCATGTTTTTAAAGTAACCTAAGGCATATTGAATCCCCTGCTGTGGCTTCAAGAAGGAATCACTCAACTTCCAAGTATCTGTTGGTGTAATCACCGAGGAGTTGCTGAGCAAGTGAATGTTTTGCCGCATCGAGTTGACCCCTGCCTTCAAGGAAGATTGGTTGGAGAGGGCATAGCGTGCAGAAAACCGGAATTCAGGACCGTGATAGGTCTGAACTGGTTCGCCAGACTGAAAGCGCGTTTCTCCTGTGATGTTTTCCTTCAGAAAAGGTTCGCCCTCCGCATAAATTGGAAGGGTTTGTGGCCCCAGAAAAGTGTAGAAATTGTATCGTAATCCACCACTCAGCGCCCATTGATCATTGATTTCAAATTCGTCCCCTAGGTAGATCGACCAATCCATGGCCGTTTCGGGAGCCACTTGATCTGAAATCACCCCACTCTCCGGCCCAAAAGGGAGGATTTCTCCTGGGTTGAGCTGGTAGCGAATGCCATGTATCCCATAGCTCAGCAGGTGTCGATCCCCTTTTTCCTGACGGAATTGCGCTTTTATAAATTGCTGACGGATGTCAAATCGGTATTGGTAGGAATTTAAGGGATTGTCCTCCCCTTCTACCTCAAAATCATAGGCATCCTGACCCACAGAAAAAGTGGCCTCCAGCGCATCATTGAAGTAATGTGTCCAAGAGAGGGCATAGTTCTGATTGGAATAGCTATATACGGTGTCTGGGTCAAATTGGAAGGAATCTTTGCTAAAATAACCCGAAAGCCGAAGTTTATCCTTTGCACCTAACTCATGCTCTACTGTGCCGTTAAAATCCGAAAAAGCAGCCCTACTGGCACCCAAATCAGTTTTTTTAGATATAAAATCAAGAAGCCAATCCGAATAGGTAAGTCTTGAACCCAAGATAAAGGTGGTCTTCTTTCCTATTGGCCCATCCAAACTCAGTCTACTGGTCATTGGGCCAATTCCTCCAGAGCCTCCAATTTTATCCGTACGCCCTTTTTTGGGAGTTACCTGCAGCACCGAGGACAATCTGCCTCCAAGGCTGGCAGGAATTCCTGATTTGTACAGCTCCACCCCTTGCACCATATCCGAGTTGATCGCAGAGAAAAACCCAAATAAGTGAGATGGATTAAATAGCGTGTTTTGGTCCATCAAAATCAAGTTCTGATCGGCAGCACCCCCACGCACATTAAAACCAACACTTGCTTCTCCGGCAGTATTGACTCCAGGCATGGTCAAAAGCCCTTTGATAATATCCACTTCTCCCATCACCGCAGGAAGTCTTCTCATTTCTTGTACCGTGAGGGACTGCACACCCATTTCTGGTCTTGCCACCTGAGACAAGGCCCCAGAGCTAACCACAACCTCATTTAATGCAAAAACTCCCTCCCCAATACTGAGTTCAAGGGTTGCATCCCCTTGAATATCCAAGAGTCGCTGCTCGGTGTAGCCGCCAATATTCTGAATAAATAAGGTTTTATTCCCCTTGGGAACAAGCAGTTCAAATTCCCCAGACTTGTTGGTCACGGCTTGGCGCATGGCCTCTTTTTCAAATACAATCGCTCCCTCAATCGGGAGATTGTTTTCCAAACTAATCACCTTCCCCTGAAGCTTTGCCTCTGTTCCGGGGCCTGGAACCCCAATGATGTAGCGTCGATTTCGAACAAACTCATCTTGAACGGATGCAGCAGAAAGACTTGCTCTGGAAGGTGCTTTAAAATAGTTGGGCAGGAACTCCACCGCTTTCTTTTCACCTGCAAAAATGAAAACTTCGAAGTCTTTGGAAATGGAGAAGGTAAATCCAGTTTTTAGAAAAAGTACACCCAATACATCCTCCAACTTGTCCCCATTTGCTTGCAGGCTAACTGTGAAGTTCGAAAGCTCCTCTTTTTTGAATAGAAAACGGTAGGGCGTATC
>CAMCBC010000013.1 GCA_945872775.1 Spirosoma fluviale
TCATCTCTTTTATTGAGCAGGAGGCGATCCATGCTAAAAATGGACTACCAAGTGGAATTTTCATCAAGGTAAATTCCCTAGAAGACTCTGAAATTATTTATGCGCTCTACCGTGCCTCACAAGAGGGAGTTCCAATCAAACTCATTATTCGTGGCATTTGCTGTCTCCGACCTGGAAGAAAGGGCTTGAGTGAAAATATTGAGGTACTTTCCATTGTAGGTGACTTCCTAGAGCATAGCCGCATTTATCATTTCCACAACAATGGAGATACACGTACCTATTCAGGAAGTGCAGACATGATGGTCAGGAGTTTTGACAAGCGCCTCGAATCTTTGTTTAAAGTGGAAGCACCTTTGCTGGAAAAACAGCTTATGAATATCCTATCCTATAACCTGAGAGATAATGTCAATTCCTATACCATGCAAGAGGATGGGACCTATGTGGCCAAATCACCAAAGGAGGGAGAGGCTAAATTTAACATTCACCAGGAGTTTTTTAGGTTGAATTCAACTGAGGTGTTTAAAGTGAAATTGGTAGATGTACTACCAACAGTTCCTTCCTCTGAAGAATAGTAATTTCTAGGATTTCAAAAGATTCTGTATCAATCCGAAAACAAACAGAATCAATTGAGGGATAAACTGCAGAATGTCACTTTTTTATGCTGAATTAGAATTATCTAGGGTTGAATGAATTGGAGAAAATAAAAAAATTCAATTTTTTCTATTGAATTTTGATTTATTGATAATTGTGGTATTTTTGAATCTATTGTGGTAGTTAAATAATAGTTGGTTTAGTTTTCAAATAAAGGGCAGGAGATTTTCTCCTGCTTTTTTAGTTTAATCCCGTCCCGGATTTTTTTGTATGGCAATGCGATAGGCATAAAAAAAAGCCCAAACTTTCGTTTGAGCTTTGGAGTACAGACGGAAGGATTCGAACCCTCAACCCTCGGAGCCGAAATCCGATATTCTATCCAGTTGAACTACGTCTGCGTACTAAATTTATAGTGCGGCTTTCACTCGCTCAGCAGCTTCCTTCAAGGTGATGGCTGAAAATACTTTCAAACCAGAATCGTCAATAATTTTTGCACCTTCAGCAGCATTGGTACCCTGAAGACGAACAATGATCGGAACGCTGATGTCGCCGATGGACTTGTAAGCTTCTACTACACCATTGGCGATACGGTCGCAACGAACAATACCACCAAAGACATTGATTAAGATTGCTTTTACGTTGGGATCTTTCAAGATGATTCGGAAACCAGCTTCTACGGTAGTGGCATTGGCTCCTCCACCTACGTCAAGGAAGTTGGCCGGCTCACCACCCGAAAGCTTGATCATATCCATAGTAGCCATGGCAAGACCTGCACCGTTGACCATACAGCCCACGTTGCCATCTAGCTTCACATAGTTGAGGCCTGATTCACCCGCTTCCACTTCCAAGGGATCTTCTTCTGCCAAGTCTCTCAATTCAGCAAGCTTCGGCTGACGGTAGAGTGCATTGTCATCCACATTTACTTTGGCATCAACGGCCAAAATCTTATCATCGGAAGTTTTTAGAACGGGGTTAATTTCAAATTGAGAAGAGTCGGTCCCTACATAGGCTGCATACAATGCTCCGATAAACTTCACCATCTCTTTGTGCGCAGTTCCGCTCAAGCCCAGTTTGAAGGCTACTTTTCGAGCTTGGAAGCCTTGAAGCCCTACTTTAGGGTCGATCCACTCCTTGATGATTTTCTCGGGATGGTGCTCAGCTACTTCTTCGATGTCCATGCCCCCTTCGGTAGAAGCCATAATCACATTGGATCCAGTAGCTCTGTCTAGAAGAATAGACATGTAATATTCTTTCGGTTCGGATGCGCCAGGATAGTAAACATCCTCAGCGATCAACACCTTATTTACTTTTTTTCCTTCAGCGCCGGTTTGGATAGTTACCAGCGTGCCTCCCAAAATGGCTGCAGCTTTTTCCTTGACGTCATCCAATTTTTTGGCTAACACTACCCCTCTGGAGCCTGTTTCAATGACTTCTCCTTTACCTCTACCACCTGCGTGAATCTGTGCTTTGATCACGAACCATGAAGTGCCTGTTTGTGCATTCAGCTTCACCGCCGCTTCATGTGCCTCTTCTGGAGTACTGGCTACGATACCCTCTTGAATACGAACTCCATATCCTTTTAATACCTCTTTCGCCTGATATTCGTGAATATTCATCTGTAGAAATTTTTGCCCGAAGATAAGCCTGTGGAGGCAATATAGCAAACTGGAATCTGTGAATTTTAGCAAAATAGCCTGTTGATTCCTGGATTAGAAGGATTTGTTTTACATTTAAAAAATCAAAAATGGGTAGCATGCTGATTGCCAAAGGTATTCATAAATCGTACGGTTCATTAGAGGTTCTGAAAGGGGTAGATTTGGAAATTTCCAAGGGAGAAATTGTTTCCATTGTAGGGGCTTCTGGTGCGGGAAAAAGTACGCTGCTCCACCTTTTGGGAACCTTGGATCGCCCTGATCGTGGAGAATTATTTTTACAAGGTAAAAACCTGCTTCAGCTCCATGGAGATGCCTTGGCGGAATTCCGAAATTCCCGGATTGGCTTTGTGTTTCAATTTCATAACCTGCTGCCTGAGTTTACAGCCTTGGAGAACATTTGTATTCCAGGATTTATTCAAGGGAGAGAAGAACAGGAGTTGAAAAAGCGGGCGGAAGAACTGGGTGATATCCTTGGCATCCGCCACCGCTTGGATCACAAGCCATCTGAACTGTCAGGAGGGGAGCAGCAGCGAGTAGCTGTAGCTCGGGCACTTATCAATAATCCTGACTTAGTTTTCGCAGATGAGCCGAGTGGCAATCTTGACACCAGCAATGCTAGAGCCTTACATGAGTTATTTTTTAAGTTACGGGATACCTATCAACTTTCATTTGTGATCGTCACACACAACGAAGAGTTGGCCGCCAAGGCTGACCGGAAGGTGGTCATGAAAGATGGTCGTATCGAAGGGGCTTGATTACTTTTCAAGCTGCTTGAGCATCGCCGTTACATGGGCTTTGTTTTCAAAAAAACCGTCAAAAACCGCAGCTACTTTGTGTTTGCTATCCAAGAGGTAGGTAACTCTAGTGGGCATCTTAATCAAAGGAATCAAGGCATCGTAGGTTTTGCACACTTTTCCCGATTCATCTGCTAGAAGTTCGAAGGGGAGCCGATGGGTCTTTTTAAATTTTTCATGCGTTGCCAAACTATCTCGACTGATGCCAAAGACAGGGATGTCTAGTTCCCGAAATGCAGCAAACTGATCTCGAAATTCGCAAGCTTCGGTGGTACAGCCCGGGGTGAAATCCTTGGGATAAAAATAAAGGATTACAGATTTTCCAGCTAAGTCTTTGGAAAGGGAAATACTACCCAAGCTCGTGGCGGCAAGGGTAAAATCTGGTGCTTGAGTTCCTACAGGTAAGGCCATTCTTTTTTTTAATTTAAAACAGTTTTGGAAGCCGGAAGGTTTTTACGCTGGCTCGTTTTCATGACTCAAGCTAGTTAGAATCTTTTAGCTTTGTGCATCAACGCTTCTGTGTTCAATTAATTTGACTGGGTGACTCCCATGGGATGGGATTGGCTGATTTTGCTATGGATCGGGTTCTGTACCCAAAATGCGCGGTACATCCTAACCTTGGCCTACCAGTCTGGCATTGTGTCCCGAATTTCTAGTTTTAGTTACCTGAGCGTAGGGTATGCCTTGATTTTTGGATTCCTTTTATTCGGAGAAACTTTCCCCATACCTGCTTACCTTGGAATGGCTTTGGTTTTCCTAGGCATCCTTTTGAAGTTACGGATAAAATAGTTTGTAGTTTTGCAGTTCATTATTCTTTCTAGCTGATGAAGATTACCAAAGATTTGTACCAAAGTAACCTTGCCCTGCTGACAGATTTTTACCAGCTGACGATGGCCTATGCCTATTGGAAGGCAGGAAAAGGTGAACAGGAGGCGGTGTTCAATTTATTTTTCAGAAAGAACCCTTTTGAGGGGGGCTTCACCCTAGCTGCAGGGTTGGACTATGTGGTGGACTATTGCAAAAACCTACGGTTCGAGTCAGGGGAGTTGGAGTATTTGAGAAAGATGAAGCAGAAAGATGGCTCTGCGATGTTTGAAGCTGCATTTTTGGATTACTTAAAGGACTTGCGATTTACCTGTGATATAGACGCGGTAGAAGAGGGAACTGTGGTCTTTCCCAATGCGCCGATGGTGCAGGTGAAGGGGAGTTTGATTCAGTGTCAACTCTTGGAAACCCCCTTGTTGAACATTCTTAATTTTCAAACCCTCATTGCCACGAAGGCTGCACGAATCAATTTGGCGGCACAAGGAGCACCCGTTTTGGAGTTTGGATTGCGTAGGGCTCAAGGCATCGATGGAGCACTCGCGGCCAGTAGGGCTTCTTACATTGGAGGCTGTACTTCCACAAGCAATGTGATGGCGGGCAAACTTTTTGATATTCCTGTTTCGGGAACGCATGCACACAGCTGGATACTTTCCTTTGATTCCGAGTTGGAGGCTTTTTATGCCTATGCGGAGGCTTTTCCAGACCATTGTGTATTTCTGGTAGACACCTATGATACCTTGGGAGGTGTAAAAAACGCGATTCAGGTAGGATTAAGTTTGCGGGAAAAAGGAAAGGAGATGCTAGGGATCCGTATTGATTCGGGTGATTTGGCCTATTTCTCCATACAAGCAAGGCAGCTGTTGGATGAAGCTGGATTTCCGAATGCCAAAGTGTATGCTTCCAATGATTTGGATGAGTACATCATCACCTCTTTAAAATCTCAAGATGCGGCCATCGATGTATGGGGAGTAGGAACCAAGTTGGTCACAGCCTTTGACCAGCCTGCTTTGGGGGCGGTATACAAACTATCAGCTATCAAAAATGCAGCAGGAAACTGGGAGCCAAAGGTGAAAGTATCCCAGCAATCCCTTAAAATCAATGTGCCTGGCATTCATAAAGTACGCCGCTACTTTAGCAAAGGCAAGGCTGTAGCAGATATGATCTATTTGGATGGGCAGGCTATTGATCCCCAGGGAATCATGATTATTGACCCCAACGATGCCACGCAACGGAAGCGTTTGATGCCTACATTTTATGAGGCAGAGGAGCTGCTCAAGCCTATTTTCCGAAAAGGAGAGCTGGTCTATTCCTTGCCTAGCTTACAACAAATTCGAGAGCGTACTCAGGTTCAATTGGCGGCATTTGATAAAACGCACAAACGCTTGACCAATCCGCACGTATATCCGGTAGGCTTGGAGGAAAAGTTACATCAGCTGCGAATGGAATTGGTTATTGCAGCAAAAACGAATCAATATGAAGACAATTAATCCAGATACTGCATTGATTCTGGTGGATGTTCAGCATGATTTTCTACCAGGTGGAGCACTTGCTGTACCGCAGGGAGATGAGATCTTACCCATCATTGCAGCACTCCAGCCCCAGTTTGATCACATTGTCGCGACCCAGGATTGGCATCCCGCGGATCACGGCAGCTTTGCTGCAAACCATCCCAATACGCAGCCAGGACAGCAAATTGAATTGGGGGGCTTGCCTCAAATTCTTTGGCCAGTACATTGTGTGGAAGATACATCCGGTGCTGATTTTCCAACTACCTTGGATCGCAGTCGATGGAAGCGGGTGTTCCAAAAAGGTAGAAATCCAGTAGTAGATTCGTATTCCGGATTTTTTGACAATGCGCGAAAAGGGGATACAGGACTTAGGTCTTATCTGTTGTTGCAAGGTGTTCGTCGAGTCTGTATTGTGGGCCTTGCCTTAGATTATTGTGTAAAATACACTGCCTTAGATGCAAAAAGCTTGGGTTTTGAAACCGTTGTACTTCTGGATGCAACTCGGGCGGTCAACCTTAAATCGGAAGATGGAAAGCTTGCAATTGAAGAATTGAAAGCTGCAGGAGTGCTTTGTATGGATAGCAAATTTCTGAGCTCTTATGTTTAACTACGATCCTCAAAAGCAGTACCCTAAGGAAACGGAGAGTCGTGTAGTGATCCGTTTTCAGGACTGCGATCCCCTTCGCCACCTCAACAATGCGAAGTATTTCGATTACTTTTTTAATGCCCGTGAGGACCAAGTTCCCAAGTTGTATGGATTGGAGATCATTGACTTGATTCGGGTGTACAAAGCCGCTTGGGTGGTGTACAACCATAACATTAGCTATGTCAAGCCGGCCATGGTTGGGGAGTGGGTGCGGATTTTCAGTCGTATCCTCTGGTACAATGACAACACCATCCTGGTGGAATACTACCTGACGGATGATTCCAAAACGCAGTTGAAGACTGTGCTTTGGTCAACCATGCGTTATGTGACTTTGGAGGAAGGCAAATCCAGTGATCACGCTGGGGCAGTAGTTGACTTTTTGAAGGCCACTTCGCTACACCTTGATCCAAGCAGCCTCGATATTAGGGATCGGGTCAAGCAGCTTAAGCGTGAGTTGGAGCATGGAGGATAATTGCTGACTTAGGGAATCATTTCATAATCTCGTTCCACGAGAGCAATCCGAGTTTTGTAAGAGGTGTACCACTTGTCGCGTCCCTGTTTTTGAGCGATTTGGTGGTCGGATTGTGCTTTCCAAGCTTTGATAGCCTCCAAACTCTCCCAATAGGAGATCGTAATTCCTAGTTCATTTCGTGCGCTCTCGTGGCCTAGGTAGCCAGGTTGTAAGGCGGCAAGTTGAACCATTTCCTCAGCCATTTCTTCATAGCCGGCTTCGATGTCTGTTCGAATGCTGGTGAAAATCACCGCGTAGTAGGGCGGAGCGGGGGTGTTAGCGTGCATGTTGATCAAGGTAGGGAAGGTATTCCATGTAGGTAGCGGTGGCAAGCGCTAGTTCTTTGCCAAAAGTGAGTTCGGTCAGATGAAGGGCTAGATCTATGCCTGCAGAAATGCCAGCTGCCGTCCAGAGTCGGGCATCGGTTTGGATGTAGCGAAGTGTTGGCTGCGGTAGGGCAGAGGGGACCATTTCTTGAATGCTCTCGTACACTTCGTGGTGGGTGCAATAGGGTTTTTGTTCTAGCAAACCGGCTTTACCGAGGATTCTAGATCCAGAGCAGACGGTCATGGTCCATTCGGAGTTGAGTACGCGTGGCGTTATGGCTTCGATAAGGGAGCTGTTTTGAACCACTTTTTTGGTGCCGTCGCCTCCCGGAAGCACGAGATAATCCAGTTTGGGAAGGGAGCTGATGGAATGATCAGGCACCACCTGAAGGCCATTTCTAGCCTGTATGGGTAGGGTGTCGTAGGAGAAGGTGTGCACCTCAAGGAGGTTGTATCCCGAAAGCTGGTTGGCCACCGAAAAAACCTCAAAAGGGCCTGCGAAATCCAAAACTTCTACGTCGTCAAATATGAAAATACCAAGTTGTTTCATGGAAATTAGTTTAAGGACGAAAATGGAGAAAATTAAAAGAAAAACAGAAAGGGATACGGTTTTTGTTCCCCCTTTGTGATGGTTCAACCCGCGGTGTCGGGTTGGGATTCCCTATCCTCGGGTATACCTGTCTTCCCTGGGCTGACCTACCTTCCCCAGGTTCCACCTGTCATCGGTAGGTTTCACCTACCTTCCCCAGGTGTACCTGCCTCCTGCAGGTACACCTGGGGTTATTCAAGGTTTGATCCGCCGCGGCGGATCTTTTCGAGAGAACCGATTTAATTATGTATGATCAGCCGCGGCTGATCCAACTTATGAATAACCATGGGTTTACCCGCCGCGGTGGGAGAATCCCATGGTATAGGGACTACTTATGGTGTGCATGACCCGCTCGTCGGGTCAAACCTATGAATAACCATGGGTGCAACCCATGGAAAAGGACTACTTATGGTCCTCAGGACCCACCACGGCGGGCATGCCCGCCGCGGCGGGTCTAACTATGAATCGCCACGGGTCCAATCGCCGCAGCGCGTGGACCCGTGGATTATGGACTACTAATGGTGCTCAGGACCCTCCCGCCGCGGTGGGGTCCAACAGAAAAAGTCCATCAGTTAACCAATTCACTCACAAATCCGTTAAGAAGTAAGAATTACCGAAGCAATCCATTTTAACCCAATCTTAAGAATTCACTAAGGGCCCGTAAAGAGTGCCCACTTTACTTTTGAATCGTACTTAAACTAACTACCCTGATGAACGAAAAAATGAACCGCATGGAGTTTCTGAAAAGCCTAGGGCTAAAAGGTGCTTCCCTTTTTGCAGTCTACTGTGCTGCTTCTGGATTGAGTAGCTGCGTCAACGAAAGCATGGATCCAACCGCGCCTACAGGGGGTACTGGGAATGAATTGTCTCTAGATCTGAACTCAGCTGCCTACACCAAACTCAATACGGTGGGTAATTACGTGGTTGTGAGTGGAATCGTGATCGCTCGAGTAAGTGCTACTGCATTTGCTGCAGTGACGCAGGTTTGTTCCCACGAAGGAAGGAGACAAGTAGTATTTAATGCGGGTGAATTTTACTGTGCTGCTCATGGTGCCAGATTCGACACGTCGGGGAAGGGACTTAACTCCACCGGTTCAAGAGGACTGAAAACCTACGCGACTGCACTTCAAGGAACTACGCTAAAAGTTACACTATGATGATCAGGTCTATTTTTACCCAGCGATTGCTTCCTGCAGGGTTTCTTTTTCTCCTCCTTTTCCTCGGAACTAGCCCTTGGATGGGTGTAGCAGCACAGGATGACTTGCTGAGTTTGCTTGATGCCGAGCAATCCAAGGAGCCCACCTACACGATAGCGACCTTTAAGGCTTCTCGCCTCATCAACGGACAGACCATCGAAACCATCTCCAAAAACCACCTTAACTTTTGGATTTCCCACCGTTTTGGAGCCGTAAATTCTGGGTTTATCGCTAATTTCTTCGGTTTGGACGAAGCCAAAATCCGACTGGGTTTGGAGTATGGTTTGACTGACCGTTGGCTCGTAGGAGCGGGGAGGAGTTCCCTCGAAAAGACCTACGACCTATATACCAAGTACAAGGTCCTGCGTCAATCTAACCTAGTTCCTGTCACCGTAACTGCGATGGCGGGCTGGGGAATCAACACCATGCCTACCGGATACATTATGGAGTCGGGTTCCCCCATGAAGTTTAACAACAACATCGAGCGCTATTCCTACTGGAGTCAGGTGTTGGTAGCGCGCAAGTTCAACGAAAAACTTTCCCTGCAGCTTATGCCTACACTTATCCACGTCAACAAGGTGGAGGATCCAAGCATTCCCAACCAGGTGTTTGCACTTGGGGCAGGAGGGCGGTACAAGCTCAACCAGCGAATAACGCTTTCTGCGGAGTATTACTATACGTTGCGTGAGATGGAGGATGAAGACGATGACGATGATTACGATGAGGAGGGAGGAATTCCTTATCCCTACCGCAACGCGCTCTCTTTCGGAGTAGACATTGAAACGGGTGGACACGTGTTCCAATTCCATCTCACGAATGCCCGGGGAATGGTAGAAAAGCAATTTGTAGGGCAGAATGTGGGCGCATGGGGAAAAGGTGACATCTTTTATGGGTTCAACATCGCTCGAACCTTCAGTTTGGACAAAGCCGCTAGAAACGCACACAAATGAAAAAATCAATCCTCTTCTTTTTCTTCTTCCTCTTGCTAGGAAGCGGCTTGTCTTTTGGTCAAACCTTGTACCGAACTTCCGTAGGGGAGGTATCCTTTTTTTCCAAGACCCCTGCGCTAGACATCGAAGCACTCAACAAAAAGGCGGGTGCCATTCTCAACGCAGGTACTCGTGACTTGGCGATACAGATGAAAATCACCGATTTCCAGTTCCCCAACAAACTCATGCAGGAGCACTTCAATGAGAACTATATGGAGAGCGAGCGCTACCCAACGGCCAAGTTTGCTGGGAAAATCACTGAAGCCATAGACCTCAGCAAGCCAGGCACTTATCCAGTGACTGCAGGTGGCAATCTCACCATTCATGGGGTCACCAAGCCCGTTACTGTCAAGGGCTCGATTATGGCTTCTGCTACTGAGATGAAAGTGACTTTCGTCTTTACCGTACGTACCGAAGATTACAAGATTGAGGTTCCCACGCTTGTATTCAACAAAATTGCTGAGGTGATTGAAGTCAGCGGAAAGTTGAATTTGGTGAAGTAAGGAGGCGCTATGCTCGCATACCTATTTTTTTTCTTTTCCTCGCAAAGGCGCAGAGACGCAAAGGAATTTAGTCTTTGCTCCTCGGCTGGCCTTCAGAGATAAAAGTGAATAAAATTAGTTGAGCGGACTTTACCGACTAATTATTGACGTTAATTGATCCAGAACAAGCATCACCTACTTCAGATCCCTTTAACCATAAGTTTAGAGTAGATATCCGATCGAGTGTCAATTCCTCTAAATAGAGTGAAACACACAAGGGATGAATACTTCCATAATACCCATCTTCTCGATCTGGATATTTAACTTTTACTTCTGCATCACGAAAAGTAATCCAGATTCTTTGCGAAGTCCTTAGATTTTTGATGAATTCAGTATCTGATTTATAGGCTTTTAAAATAGCTTGATATACCTCATTCAGCTTTTTATCTGTTTTTTTATAGGAGTCATATTGCATCGTATTTAACTCGGCTTGCGTTTGTGAAAACCCAAAAAAACAAAAAAAGCAAAAAACTAGGGAGAGAATGTACTTCATGGGAGTAAGGATTTAGGGTAGGTTATACTTTCTGGTCTGATTTAAATCTATAATTTTTCAAGCCTTTTTTAATTTCGATTATCACATACTGAACTTCATTTTTAAGACAAAAAAAAACTTAGTCTCACGCAAAGCCGCCAAGGAGTTTATTCTTTGCGTCTCCCCATGGAATGTAGGCCTCTGCGCCTTGGCGAGCAAATTAAACAAAAATCCCCTTCAAAATTTCTTCTGAAGGGGTCTTTGGTGGGCCCACTTGGAATCGAACCAAGCACCTACTGATTATGAGTCAGTTGCTCTAACCGAATGAGCTATAGGCCCTAAAAACTAGATTTTTCCAATCTGAAAAGGCGCTCAAATGAGCCGAACACCTTGGTTTTGGGTCTGCAATGTTACATATTTGAGTTGAATTAACCAACCTTCATCCCCCATGAAAAATAGGCCTGATGTGGATTTTGTCATCTTTGACCTAGGCAATGTGCTGATAGACATTGACTACCACCACTCCATGGACCTGATGAAGTCGGTCCTGCCTGCCTCACTGCATGACAAGGTGAACAACTGCTACACCGCAGACTTTCACAAAGCTTACGAAAAAGGACAAATCAGCTCGGCAGAGTTTCGCCAAGAGTTTCGGAACTACTTCCAAACGAACTGGTCGGATGCCGAGGTGGACTATTACTGGAATAGCCTGCTGGGAACAATTCCTGCCTACCGCCTCGAGCTGGTACGCAAACTCAAGGCACAGTACCAAGTGGGCATCCTCAGCAATACGAACGAAATCCATATCGATGCAGTATATGCCCAATTGCAAGCCCAGCACGGAATGGATAATTTTGACCCCCTTTTTGACTGGGTATTTTATAGCCACGAGATGGGTCTCGCCAAACCGAATCAAGATATCTACCAACAGCTTCTCCTTGAACTTGGAACAACAGCAGATCGGGTTCTCTTTTTTGACGATTTAAAAGCCAATGTAGCAGGAGCCACCTCAGTAGGTATTCAAGCAATTCAAGTGATGGGATCTCACACCTTAATCGATTTTTTTGGTGATGTATAAACCAAAGGAATACCTCGTTCATGGTTTATTGTTCCTACTTACCCTAATCACCACTACACTCGCTGGTGGGGAGTGGATTTACGGTAAATCCATTCTTGCCTCAGGAGAAGCGGCATTGACCTGGCCTTTTTTTGTGCGGTCCTTGGAGTTTTCAATCCCATTTATAGGAATCCTTCTCGTTCACGAGTTGGGACACCTATTCACTTCCATCTACCACAAAGTACGCTGTAGCCTACCTTTTTTTATCCCTGCCTGGCTGGGATTTTTGGGGAGTCCATCCCTGGGCACCTTTGGCGCAGTGATCCAGATGAAGGGGAGGGTCAGCAGCCGGAAAAAATACTTTGATATCGGCATCGCTGGTCCCTTGGCAGGATTTGTCCTTGCGCTAGGCGTCTTGGTGTATGGGTTTGTGACTTTGCCTCCGGCAGATTACCTCTATGAAATTCATCCGGAGTATGCAGACCCTAACTTTCAAGGCTATGGGGAAGAGGTGATGGAGTTTGAACTCGGAAAAAACATATTGTTCTGGGGCTTGGGTGAATTGCTCGCTGATCCAGGGCGTCTACCAGCTATGTCGGAATTGATTCACTATCCCTATTTATTTGCGGGGTACCTGGCGCTCTTTTTTACGGCGCTCAACCTTTTGCCCATCGGGCAATTGGATGGGGGACACGTACTTTTTGGCTTGTTTCCAAAGAGACATGCACTGATTTCCCAACTTGCTTTTGGAGTATTTCTCGCCTATGCAGGCATGGGGGTGATTCGCCCTTCTCTGCCCTTGGAGGAACTCGTGATTCGGATCCCCCTTTACCTCGGATTTTTATACCTTTGCTTGTCGAAGTCTGACCTTTCGCAGCTCAACCGAATTACGCTAGTGCTCCTCCTTTCTGCAGGGCAATACCTAATTTCCTTCTTTCAGCCCAACTGGGAGGGTTATCAAGGCTGGTTGTTTTTTGCCTTTTTACTCGGCAGGGTCATGGGAATACGTCATCCTGAGGTGGCGGGTAGTATCCCTGTGGATACCAAAAGAAAGGTGTTGGGATGGCTTGCACTCCTAATTTTTGTGCTTTGCTTCTCGCCTCAACCCTTTCAGACGAATTAAATTCATAGTACAATGTACTAAGTACTAAGTACCAAGTACCAAGTACGAAGTATGGGATTGTGCTAGTAGGGTAATTCTACATTTTATAGTAGAAAGTACCCTGTCTGCGGCTGGCAGGCGAAATACGGACTAAAAACTAATGTCGAACACCGATTGTCGAGTGAAGAATGTTGAAGAAGTTCTCTGCCAACCCATTTTATAATCCAACCTTAATTTTTAAGATACTTTGTACATTGTACCTAGTACTTAGAACAATTTCCTAGTCACTATTAAGGCAAAGCGCGGAATGCAAGAATGCCACCCAGGACATTTCGGACCTTGGTAAAGCCTTTGGTCTCCATGTACTTCTTTGCATTTCCACTTCGTGCCCCGGAGCGGCAGTGAACCACGATTTCCTCGTGCTTGATGTTTTCGTATTGCTCCAGTTGGTGCGCAAGTTCTCCCAAAGGAATGTTGTCGGCTCCAAGATTATCCTCCTCGTACTCCCATTCTTCTCTCACGTCGAAAAAGTGAAATTTTTCTCCTTTTGCTAATCTTTCTTTTAGTTCATTAACGGTAATGTCTTCCATATTATTTTTTCACTAAGATTCGATACGATTGTGGGCCAGAGTTACCCTGAACATAAATCAGGTATAATCCAGGATTTTGATCTTTAAAATTAAGGGTTTCTCCCTTAGCGGAAGGTACTCGTGTGGGGAATACTTCCCTACCAAAGGTGTCTACTACCCGCAAAGAGGAAAATTCACCTTCTACCTGTACTTCGTTGACCGTGGGATTGGGGTAGATGCGGAGCGAGGTCGTGGGTTCAATGGAACCAGTTGATTTTCCAGTCAAGCTGACATGTGGGCGAATCAGCAAGGAGCCACTGACCTCGGTATTTTGAACCCATCCACCGCCAACATTGTAAAAGATTCGATCCCCAAAGTTGGTGCTTTTGTCAAGACCAACCTGAAGAAAGTCATTCGTAAACTGAGTGAATCCCACATAGTAGGTTCCGGAAACAGGGATGGCTTCTTCCAAAGCGAAATAATGAATCTCCTGCCCAGGTCCTTTCGCTAGGATGACAACTTCCTTGGAATAGAGCGGCTTCTTGTCCAGCGCGGACCATACCACCAAATCCAGTACCTGATTTAATTGCCGGGCATTGGCAAAGTCGATGGATATTCCCTTCAAAAAGACTGCTTCTGGTGTAGTATACTTTACAGCGAGTTGGCCCGAACGCTGATTAATTCCTGCAGTGTAGTCAGCCACGCCCTGATCGTACGCAAAGTAATCGCGTAGTGCGAAGCGGGTGCTTACTTTATCATTGTCTCGGAAATCTACCTGTGCATAGCGAGTGGTGTCATTCCCGTTGATGGCAGTGAGGAGCCCGTCCCCAGTGACTAAGGCAATTTCAAAATTCACCACACCTGGTTTGGAAGGGATGGGAACCTCTGTGAAAGTTCTGCTAACTATCGTCCTTCTTTCCAAGGCATTTGGAACAGGATTGAAGGGTGTGGTACTATTGATTGGAAGCAAATTAACCCCAATACTATCTCGAAGCGTAACGGAGTACTCCATGGCTTTGAAGCGATTCTCAAGATTCTGAAATTCACTCTTGGCGGTAGACCATTTCCCTTTTTGATTTTTTTGTAAGAGCTCCCATGGATAAGCTCCAAAGTCTCCAAGCCGAACGGTCGTTCCTTGGGTAAGAGCTCGGTCGGGATAGGTAAGGTCCGAACTGCTACGCTTCGAATTTAAGTACACGTAGTCCAAAAGCCAAGAATCAAAGGGACCACTTTGTCTTCCATTTGAAAAAAAGCGAAACTGAAAGTTAGCATGCTGCCATTCGGGCCGGATCAAAAGCGATTCTTGGAAAAAGCGGGTTCGATCTAGGGTCGGTCCGCCTCTTTTTTCCCAAACCGTAAGCCAGGTATTGTCAGGGCTTAAGATTTGTATGCTGAGCCGGTCGTTACTATCGGGAACTTCAGCTTTGCCTCCTGCTTGCCAAAAAAAGCTAAGGTATACCGAGGACTGCTGAGACGCTGGAATCCCACTTAAATCAATAGGAATACTGCTTAGGTAATCTCCCTCACCTTGGTCTTTTTCCTGTAAGGAGTACGATTTTCCTGCTTCGTCGACACCATTGAAGAGGACCATGCCGATGGAAGGAGCTTTGTTCCCTATGGTCTCGGTGTAGGATGCTCCTTTTGCGTCCCATTTATTGGTTTGGATGCCCTTCGAAAAATCATCCCAAAAGGGGAGGGAACTTGAATTCGTAAGCCTTGCTAGGACAGCAATATCCTCAGTTGAGGTTTTTGAGGGCTGATGTAGGGGGCCAAAAGTAACAAACTGAGCTAGGCTAGGCCCTCCTTGACTTATCAAAGAGAAGAATAGAAGGAAAGAGAATAACCTGTTGGTTTTCAATGCTTTAATTTTTGGAAATCCAAAGATCAATCACGTCACCTGATTTCAATCCTGAGCCTACAGCGGGACTTTGCAAATACACTCTTCCAGGAGCTAGGGAGTCGGTTTTGTTGTAGGTTTTTCTTCCCACCCGTAATCCCGAGCCGATTGCCAAAAATTCAGCTTCTTCTTCTTCCAATCCTACAAAATTTGGAGCACTAAGCAGTTGATTGCCCATGCCATCCCCTACGACCAAATCAATTTTCGATCCTTTAGCAATTTCGGCTCCTTCACGGATAGGAGCTCCTTTGTAGCGTTGTTCCAAGACTACATTTATTCCTATATCAGGAACATAGATAATATCTCCTCGCTGCAGTCCGATGTTTGCCAAGATTTCTTGTACGTTCTTCAAGGGCATATTGAGCAAGCTTGGCATCTTAAGAATAGGGGCGTTTCGGGCATTCAGTGTTAAAAATATCTTTCGATCTTTTTTGACCAATGCATTGGCTTCAGGAAGCTGTTTTAAAATGGATAGTGGATCTTTTTCCCCACTAAATCCAGAATCTGGAGAGATCTCGTACTGCAACGAAGCACTATTCAATAGCTTTTCCGCTTGTTCATACGTCATTCCTGTGAGATCAGGTACGGATACAGTCTCTCCATGGTTAGTGTAAAAGGGGAGGTAGATCTTTAAAAAAATAAAGCCGAGCGTAACTGAAATCCCTGCAATCAAGAGCAGGTGTAGCCCGACTTTTTTTAGTTGTGGTAGGAGTGATTGCATGGTACAAAGATAGCGCCTATCAAAGTTTTGATTCTTTATTCGAAGAACAAAATTCAGTAAAACAGCTGAAAGTGGAAAAAAGTAAGCCGAAAGGTAACTTTCGGCTTACTTTTCATCACTGGATAATTACGCGCTTAATTTCTTGTAAGCTCGAACTATTTATTTTGAAGACATAAAGGCCAGTGGTAAACATCTCCCTACTAAACGTATAGGTCTGGTTCAACGTATTTGGGAAGGTCAGTTCCCGTACCAAGGCTCCAGTAGATGAGATGATCTGAATGGTCACATTTTCTCTTTTTGGAAGATTGAATGCCACATTGACAAACTCAGAGGCCGGGTTTGGATAGATAACCGTATTCCGCTCGGCTGGAATGACAGGATCTGGATTTGCGCTTAGGAATAGTTCCAAGTTGTCTAGGTAAACAGGTGAATTCTGCGTTCCCACCACATCCAAAACAAAAGCTAAACGAATCTCCTTTTTACCTTCTCCAGCAAATTCAGTGAGATTGACATACTTCCGTTCGTAATTACCTGCAGTGGATGGGTTGGCATTTCCTGTGCTTACTGTTGAAAGAGCGGTTCCTGCTTCTGACCAAACCACTTTATAAGTTTCGCCTTGATTTGTACTGGCCAGTACATAAAGTGTAGTTCCAGGATTCACCAATCCCGCTGCGACATCAAAGAAAACGCTGGCTTGACGGCTTACGGACAAGTCGAAGGAAGGTGTTCCCATCCAATAGGAGTTTCCATTGCTCACTCCTTCAAGGCGAGCTACATTGTTTGGACCTGTTGCGCCCGTCACTGCAGTCACTTGCCAAGGGTTTTGATCACTTTCTGGGTTGACACTTAGCCAAGGGCTGAGTTCGGTGCTGCTATTGAAATTTTGTCTCCAGGGCACTTCCAGTCTTCCAACATTCTCAATTGAAGACCAATTGATTTGAGGTGCGGTTGCAATGTTTTGATCAAAATTCGGTTCAGATACACCAAACTTTAAGTTATTCTTTCCAATAGCAGTGGATTTGGTCAAGGTAAGGTTTACGGATTGGCCAGGAGAGAGGTTTGGAATGGAACCTAAGAAAACTCGGTTCCCAGTATTATTTGTATTTCTTGAAAACAAGAATTTGGTGATCGGAAGGTTCCCCGTATTGGTTATGCGAACGATCTCCTGTGCATGCGTGCCCGCACTGATAGGACTAGGAGCGATCACGTCATCAATTTTTAAATCATACTTGAATTCTTCAGTGGGTACCACCCGAATGTTTCGAAGGAAAATATTGTTTCCGAATGCATTCTTGGTCACCAAAGCCAATCTCACTTTTCCTAAGTCTTTAAATTTACTCAAGTTGACGATTTCAGTTCTGAATTGAGCGTTGCTCGTAGGGATAAACTCGTTGACAGTCGGATCTGCTGTTTGCAAGCGAGTTCCATTCTTTTTGTAAGGAGGAGTGATGATGTCAAAATCCAAGCTACAATCTGGTGCGATGGCAACCAGCAATTCATCTTGGAATCCCGCTTGATTGTAAGGTGCATGGGCAACTTCAAATACCAACTGGGCATTTGGATACTTGGTCAGATCTATTTGCGGAGAAATAAAGTAGTCTAGCTGTCCTTGCGCCTCGTATTCGTAATGACGAATAAATAGGGCAGGTTGAGCGCTTCCATCGATGGTAAGATTGGTTTTTTCCCAAGTCAAGGACTGATCTGGGTTGCCAATGATCCAAGTTTCTGGAAGTGTGCTCAGCGAAACGGCGTACGGCAAGGTCAATTGGCCTTGCTGCACAGGGCGAGTAGTCAAGGTATTGTTTGATGAAACCAAATCTGCTTGGTCATTTACCTGAACTACTGTAAATGAAAATTCATTTACCTCTCCTCTGGTGTCAAGGTTGCCAAAAGTAAGCGTTACTTTTTCAGTGGTTCGTAATTCTGTTGTAAATCTTTTGCTCTCGATTAAGTTGCCATTCCATCTAAATTCGATGCGAACAGATGAAACTAATTCAAAGCCACGGTTTTGAATTTCTACTTGCGGAGCGACGTTGGTTTGACACAAGGCATCTGCAGGATTCACTACTTTGGATAGGGATACATCTCGACTGGGAAGAATAGGATCTTTAGTTCCGCGGCTATTTACTAGCGTTGCTCTTCGAGGGCTATTGGTAAGCACGACATCGAATCGATCCACTTGACCTTTGGTAAACAGGTTCATGCAGGGATCTGGTGTGTAATCCATGTAATTTTGGATCATGTTGCTGTTGCCGCACGAAAACCGGCTTGGGTTGTCATTGCAAATGGTATTGTTGGGATTATCTTGACTGGGAGTATCCAGGACAAAATCATCCAATTCACAACCCGCTTCATCACCCCAAATGTGACGCAAGCCCAGGTAATGTCCGACCTCATGGGTCGCAGTTCTTCCAGTGGTATTGGCAGCTGTACCGGGTCCAGTTCCAAAAAAGAGGTAGTCTACAGTTATCCCATCACGAATTGCGGCGGTTGGAGAAAAATTAAGTCCTGGTAGATTCGAGGTGGGAAAAGTAGCATAACCTAAGAAAGGAGACACCAAAGGTACTACCCACATATTGAGGTATTCTTCTGGATTCCATTGGGAGGTCTGACCGATTAGGGTTGCATCTTCTGGCGCATAAATGGTTTTAGGTCCTTGCTTCCGTACAATTCCTGTGGTAGGAAGCCCGTTCGGGTCTTGTTTTGCAAGCACAAATTCAATATTTGCATCAGCTGCTACTGGAAGAAATTCCGCGGGGGTGCGAATGGCATCTGCATTTTTTCTTCGAAAGTCCTCATTTAGTACCCGAATTTGCGATAGAATCTGTGCATCCGAAATATTGGCTTGGACACCTACGGCTGTCCCGTTATGTAGGACATGGACCACTACTGGAATCACGCGTGTTTCAGCCTGAACCTTCATGATCTGCGGCTTGCTATTTTTCTCAACGATCTTTTTGGTAATCCAATCTTCAAAAAAGGGCTTGGAGCCAAAAATCCCTAGTTCTTTTTCTTGTTGGATTTCAAGAAATGTATGTCCACATTTCTCGTTGTGACCGGCACCTTGGTGACTACTGCCACCTGATGAAAATTCTTGAAGTGTAACCCCCTGCCCAAAGGCAGTGAATGAACACACAAAAAATAAGACTGCTACTAGCAGTTGTTTCCAGTTAAGTTGGTTTTGGTTTTTCATTCAGCAGGTGGTCAAGCCACGGTTAGATTTAAAGCTTCCACTCGTTTGATTTCGGGGATTGCTCTTAAGATTGCTTCTTCTACGCCAGCTTTAAGCGTCATGGATGACATCGGACAAGAGCCACAATTGCCCAGCATTTCAATTTTCAATACAAAATCCTCGGTGAGCTCAACAACACGTACATTTCCTCCATCTGCTTCCAAATAGGGGCGGATCGTATCCAATGCGAATTCAATTTTCTCTCTCAGTACAGCTTCCATGAGCGTTGCTTAAGGTTTAATTTCTACTAGTTCAGTTTTCTCGATCGAAGAGTTGCGAATCGCAATCTGCCGCGCAACTTCTTCTGCAAGCTTAAGGTAAGCTTCCTGAGTGGGACCCGATTTCAATACCGCCGGATAGCCAGAATCTCCGCTTTCTCGAATGCTTTGAACAATCGGAATCTCTCCAAGGAAAGGTACCTCGTATTTTTCCGCCAACTTCTTGCCTCCATCCTTGCCAAACAAATAATACTTGTGGTTTGGCAGTTCTTCAGGCGTAAAATAAGCCATATTTTCTACAACACCTAAGATGGGGACATTAATTTGAGCCTGTCGAAACATGCTCAATCCCTTCGTTGCATCTGCAAGTGCTACTTTTTGCGGAGTAGTCACGATGACGGCACCCGTGACAGGGACGGTTTGAACTAGCGTCAGATGGATATCCGAGGTACCGGGAGGTAAGTCGATGAGCAAGTAATCCAGTGCTCCCCATTCCACATCCGCAATGAATTGGCGCAATGCAGAGCTTGCCATGGGGCCTCTCCATACCACCGCACTATCCGTTGGCGTCAAAAATCCAATGGACATCATCTTCACTCCATACTGCGTGATTGGCACAATGATGTTCCTTTCGCCTTCTTTTTTGACCGCAGGCTGCTCTCCCTCCACATTAAACATGGTAGGGATTGAAGGGCCTGAAATATCCGCATCAATCAAGCCTACCTTCGCACCAAGCTCTGCAAGAGCAACCGCTAGGTTTACCGAGGTAGTGGATTTGCCCACTCCACCTTTTCCAGATGCGATGGCAATGATGTTTTTTACTTGAGGAAGAACTGGTGCTGCATCACGAACGGTAGTCACTTGCGCACTCATAAAAATATCCCAGCTGTAGTCCTTGCCAAAGTCTGCTTCCAATACCTCCAAGCAATTATTTTTGATGACTTCCTTCAAGGGACAAGCAGGAGTTGTGAGAACCACCGTAAATCGTACCTTATTGCCCTCTATTTCGATCCCTTGAATCATTCCCAGAGAAACCAAGTCCCGCTTGATGTCGGGGTCCTGGACTTTGGAAAGGGATTTTTTCAACAATTCTGGAGTCAATTGCATGGGTTTTGTAATTTTTTTGCAAGTTAGGTCAAGAATGCGTCTTAGAAAAACCTGAGCGATCATTTTCACCCCCCTCAAACCACTGATTTTCTTCTGCTGTAGGAGGTATCGATTTCCCGTCGGTTCCTTACCTTTGCCTATCCAATCCGCCTTATGTCTATCAGTAAATTCACCACCGACAAAGTAAAAGAACGCGTTGACATCGTCGAGGTGATTGGGGATTACGTGCCCTTGAAGAAAAAAGGGCAAAACCTATGGGCTTGTTGCCCGTTTCATGGGGAAAAAACACCCTCCTTTTCCCTTTCACCAGCCAAACAAATTTACAAGTGCTTTGGCTGCGGGAAAGCAGGTGATCCCATCCAATTCGTTATGGACATCGAAGGCATCGGTTTTCAAGAGGCCATTCGCCAACTCGCAGGCAAGTATGGAATAGAAGTAGAAGAGGATGCTAACCTCAGTCCTGAGCAAAATCTGGAACAGAATGAACGAGAAAGTTTGTTTATCGCGGTCAATTATGCCAAGGATTTTTTTGTAAAAAACCTAGAAACCGATGAAGGAAAGTCCATCGGGCTGAGTTATTTCAAAGAACGAGGATTTACCCCTCAAATCATCCAAAAATTTGATTTGGGCTATGCCTTGGATGGCTGGGATCATTTCTTGAAAGCAGCCAAATCTGCCGGATACCAAGAAGAAATTCTCTTAAAAGCAGGTTTGATTTTGCAGAAGGAGGGGGATGCCGAACGTCTTTACGATCGCTTTCGAAATCGCGTCACCTTTACCATCCATAATGTCAGCGGTAAGGCCATTGGTTTCGGTGCCCGAATCCTGACTAAAGATAAAAACCAGCCCAAGTACATCAATTCCCCAGAAACCCCCATCTACCACAAGAGTGATGTGCTGTATGGGATGTTTCAGGCCAAAAAAGCGATTCGAGATCAGGACAACTGCTTCTTGGTCGAAGGCTACACCGACGTAGTTTCACTGCACCTATCGGGCATTGAAAATGTCGTGGCCTCTTCAGGTACCTCACTCACCGATGGGCAGATCAAGTTGATCCGACGATTTACCAACCAAGTTACTGTCCTCTACGACGGAGATTCAGCAGGTATCAAAGCTTCCTTGCGAGGAATAGATTTGTTGTTGGAAGGTGGGCTCAATGTCAAAGCAGTGGTATTCCCCGATGGGGAGGATCCGGATAGCTACTCCAGAAAGGTGGGTTCTCAAGCTTTTCAGGACTACCTCAAAGAAAATAGCCGAGATTTTATTGGGTTTAAAATCAGCCTTTATCAGGATGAAATAGACAAAGATCCCATCCGAAAAGCAGGGATAATTCGCGAAGTGGTACTCAGTATAAGTAAAATCCCTGATCCAATTATCCGATCGGTGTATGCGAAAGAGGCTTCGGGACTTTTGAGTATTGAGGAAGAAATTTTACATGCTGAACTGAATAAAATTCTTCTAAAAAATCAGAAAGAAAATTTTGAGCGTGCGAAGGAGGAAAAGGCGGTTGAAGACAGTATCGATCAACTTTTGCCGGACCCAGTCGAGGCAAGTACGGAAGACAACCTGCTGCTGCAGGAGCGAGAGATGCTTCGGCTGCTGCTGAACTATGGCGGGCAGAAATTGGATGTGCAGGAACTTCACTTTTGCCAATACATCCTTTCTGAAATTGAGGAAGTTAGTTTTCAGACTCCTGTCTACCAAAAAATGATTCAAGTCTACCGAGAGCAGATTTCCTTGGGACAAGTGCCCACAGATGACCTGTTTTTGAGCCATTCGGACGCTGAGATTCGGCAGGAAGCGATCGCAATGATTACGCAAAGACATGAGGTTTCAGCCCATTGGAAAGATAAATTTCAGATTTTTATTGCTTTAGAATCCGATGATTTGGCCAATACGGCTTTCAAATCGATTTTACGACTCAAGCGGAGACTCCTCCAAAAAATGATGGAAGAGGCAATGAGCGAAATCAAAGAAGCTGAACAGCTTCAGCTGTCTGAGGATAAGGTAAACGAATTGCTTGAGGTATATCTGGAACTTAAGAAATTTAAGCTCAAGATTGACAAGGAGCTAGGAATTGTGATTGGTTAATTCCAAACTTTCTTTGGCTGCTTCCAGTTTTGTTGACAAACAGGCTACATTTGTATTCTAAACCTTCTTTTTAACACCCCAACTTGTGGAAAATTACACCCTGGATCCCATTGAAGATGCCATTGAGGCCATTAAAAACGGTGATGTCATCATCGTGGTAGATGACGAGGATCGTGAAAATGAAGGTGATTTTGTGTGTGCAGCGGAAAAAGTCACGCCTGAAATCATCAATTTCATGGCTACTCATGGCCGAGGTTTGATCTGTGCTCCCTTGATTGAAGATCGCTGCGAGCAGCTAGGTTTAGACCTGATGGTGGGAAGCAATACGGCAGTATTTGAAACTCCCTTTACGGTTTCTGTGGACCTGATTGGTCACGGTTGTACTACAGGAATATCTGCATCAGACCGCGCAAAAACCATTCAGGCCTTGGTAGATGACCGCATTCATCCCAATGAATTGGGTAAGCCAGGTCATATTTTTCCCCTCAAAGCCAAAAGAGGCGGGGTACTGCGAAGAGCAGGTCATACTGAGGCAGCCATTGATTTTTCAAGACTTGCAGGGCTTCAGCCAGCAGGGGTATTGGTGGAGATCATGAATGAAGATGGGACGATGGCACGTTTGGATGACCTGTTCAAAGTGCGTGAAAAGTTTCAACTGAAATTGGTTTCGATTAAGGACTTGATCGCTTATCGCCTGAAAAACGAATCGTTAATTACCAGAGAGATTGGTGTAGACATGCCCACAGCTTGGGGAAATTTTGATTTGATCGCCTACCGACAAACCAATACTCAAGAAATTCATTTGGCTTTGATCAAAGGAACTTGGGAGAAGGATGAACCTATTCTGGTTCGAGTACATTCCTCTTGCGCAACCGGAGATATTTTTGGTTCCTGCAGATGTGACTGTGGTCCGCAATTGCATGCAGCCATGGAGCTTGTCGAACAAGAAGGCAAAGGAGTTGTTTTGTACATGAATCAGGAAGGAAGAGGCATTGGATTGATTAATAAATTAAAGGCCTACAAACTTCAAGAGGAGGGCATGGATACGGTGCAAGCCAACCTTGCCTTGGGATTGCCCATGGATGGACGAGATTATGGAGTGGGTGCTCAAATCCTTCGGGATTTGAATATCTCAAAGATTCGTTTGATTTCGAACAATCCTCAAAAACGGGTGGGCTTGCTGGGATACGGTTTAGAAATCATAGAACAAGTTCCTATCGAGATTCAACCCAACCCCCACAATGAAAAATACCTGCAAACAAAGCGGGACAAAATGGGGCATACTATTCTAAAATAATCAAGTCGGGGAGGAGCGGTCAGTTTTGAAAACCTGTAGACGAGCCTCCCGTTTGTATACCTTATGCTACGATTGAAACTCTACTTATTCTTGATGCTGTTTGGCTTGAGCGTCCAAAGTTGGGGCCAAACTAAAAATCAATTCCCTTCTCAAATTTGGCACAAGGGCACCTTGTATTTGACGGATGGAAGTTCGGTGAATGGCTTGGTCAAATACGATTTGGAAACCAACCTCGTTCAACTTCAAGAGGAGACGGTAATTACTTTTACAGCCTCCAATGTTACGAGCTTCGATATTTTCGATGAAACTTATCAAGGTATTCGGAAGTTTTACAGCCTTCCCTATGCGCTAAATGGAGGCTACGATACTCCCATATTTTTCGAGGTGCTTACCCAAGGGGAGCACATTGCTTTGCTCTGTCGAGAATACATTGCTACCGACACGCGCGGAATGAATAACTGGATGGGAATGGGCATGGGAATGGGGATGAACCCATTTTGGGGTCCTCAAAATGTATCTGGCTTCCGATTGGCATTTACTTATTACTTTTTAAAAAATGGTCGTATGGAGAAGTACAGCGGCAAGAAAAAGGAATTGTTTGACATGTTACCTGGATTCGATGAGGAGCTCGACCTATACATGCGAAAAAATCGCTTAGAACACGATCAACGTGGGGATCTACTTCGGATCACTGCCTATTACAACGAATTAAAAAACAACTAAGCATGTCAAGACCCTTGATTCTCGTCTCAAATGACGACGGCATCACCTCCAAAGGAATTCGCGTATTGGTGGCTGTTATGAAAAAATTGGGAGACGTGGTGGTGGTAGCCCCCGATAGTCCCCAATCCGGAATGGGCCATGCCATTACCATTGGCCAAACCTTGCGATTGGTTGAAGAGGATATTTTTGAGGATGTCCTAGCCTACAAGTCCAGCGGCACGCCTGCCGACTGTGTCAAACTTGCCAAACATCATGTGCTCAAGGACAGCAAACCTGATTTGGTGGTAAGTGGAATCAATCACGGTTCCAATACCTCCATCTCTGTGCTTTATTCTGGAACCATGTCAGCAGCCATCGAGGGAGCCTTAGAAGGGTATCCATCGATTGGATTTAGTCTTTGTGATTTCTCCTCAAAGGCAGATTTTTCGCACGTGGAGGAATGGGTGGAAAAAATTGCCCGTCAAGTTTTGGAAAATGGCATCCCCAAAGGGATTGCTTTGAATGTTAATTTTCCTCCCAAGCGGAACGAGGAGATTCGAGGAGTAAAAATCTGCAGACAGGCAGATGCCAAGTGGCAAGAAGAATTTGTAGAGCGATATGATCCTACAGGTAGAAAATACTTCTGGCTGGCGGGTAATTTTGTGAACTTTGACAAAGGAGAAGACAACGACGAATGGGCGATTGCCAACAACTACATTTCTATCGTACCCTGTCAATACGACCTCACCGCTCACCATGCCATCTCCCATATCAATAAGGAATGGGACTGGACCAAGCTAGGGGACTGATATTGAATCTTATTTTTCCTTCTGGAGAAAACATCTTTTGATAAATGGCATAAAAAAATCCGGTAACCGAAGAAGCTTACCGGATTTTTGATTTTTTTGCTCAGCAACTCAATCGTGTGTGGCTCGTTTGGCTGTAATCAGCAGGTTGGAAAGCCCTGCAAGGATTAATAGCGTTCCTGCCAGTAGCATGGTGTTGATGACC
>CAMCBC010000014.1 GCA_945872775.1 Spirosoma fluviale
CTCGAACAAGAAGTAGGAGGGGATGGGTCCGGAAAATTTTACCTCCTGCAAGAGGCGTATTTCCGATTAAATGGGAGCTATGCGCGAGCGGTAGAAAAATTAGCCCAGGTGCTTAGCGTCCGGTATTTTGGCGTAGAGCTGGGCAAAAAACAGGGAAAGGAATGGATTCCCAGTCACGAATGGGCGCTGTCTACCCTTCCTAAGAATGGGTTTCCTCAGCAGGAGCTTTCTGCGGAAGAAGCCTTGGATTTTCTTCGAAAAAAAGAGCAGTCATTTTCTAATCTCCCCTTGGGATGGGTGCTCCTTACCTACCAGAAATTGCCATTAGGATGGATCAAGAATTTGGGTAAGCGGGTAAACAACTATTATCCCAAAGAATGGAGAATTCGGAACTAATTCCGTTGTCGAAAAACCTCCTTTTTAAAATTAATTCTTTACGTAAAGCCAAGGTAAAGACCGCTCTTGCTAACTTAGAAGTCTCGTCAACCACTTCCGCCATGCTTAAAAAACAGCGATACGAAGCCTTTATCCAGCATTTTTCCAAAAATATGCCTGTGGCAGAGACGGAATTGGCATACGACAATACTTTCCAACTGTTGGTAGCCGTGGTTCTATCCGCCCAATGCACGGACAAGCGGGTCAATATCGTGACACGAGAACTTTTCAAGCACTTTCCAACCGCAGCACATCTTGCAGCAACGGACTTTGATGAACTTTTTCCCTACATCAGATCCGTCTCCTACCCCAACAACAAAACAAAGCACCTGATCGGCCTTGGAAAAATGCTGCTGACTGACTTTGGAGGAGAAATCCCATCGACGGTAGAAGAGCTGGTCAAACTGCCAGGTGTGGGCAGAAAAACTGCCAATGTAATCACCTCCGTGATCTGGCAACAACCCAATATGGCGGTGGATACACACGTGTACCGGGTATCCAGGCGCTTGGGATTAGTTCCGCTAACCGCCAAGACCCCTTTGGAAGTGGAAAAGCAATTGGTCAAACACCTACCCAAGGAACACATTCACAAGGCACACCACTGGCTGATCCTACATGGCCGCTACACCTGCTTGGCAAGAAGCCCCAAATGCGGTGCTTGTGCCATCACCCACCTCTGCAAACACTTCGAAAAAGCGCACAAAAATGTGGATAAGTCCTGAATGACGCGGCGCTAAACCCTAGTTTTCTTCTCCATTCCGAGGCCTGTAACCGGAATCTTTAAACAATTTTTTAGCATCCGATTCACGCATCAGTTCGGGTAAGGAAAGGTCCTGCTGGACTGCATACTCCTCCACAATGTTCCAGCCAATCCAACGGCCAATCCTGCCAGGGGCATCCATGCTGATCGCATCTGTGCTTGGCGCCTCTCCGATGTACTTTCGGATCTCGAAAGGATTGGTCTCAAACAAGAGTTCATTTTCTATAAAATGGGTCCAAATGACATCCTCATTGTCCCAGCAGGCTTGAATTTGTTCGGGCGTGTACCCAATTAGGTATTGATCCGAGGTACAGGGAAGGATAGATTTGACAAAATGGTAGGCCTTGCCGTAGTAGATCATTTCCGCCAAAAGCGTGTTGTCTTTGGGGTCAATTTCATTGTAGCGCGAGGAAATCGCCAACACGATCATGGGAACTAGGTATTTTCGTTGGTACCGGTCGGCAATGTACTTGGGCAAATCTGGCTGGAAGGCATGGTCACTCGGTAAAAAATAATCCAGTCCAATCACCAACATGTTTTCTTCTACCAAAAGATCTATGCCGAATCCTGAAACGTAGGTATAAACTTTGGGAGCTTTAAAATTGGGGTAATAACTTTTCATATAGGCAAATGCCTGTTCCAACTCCATTTTGATGTCGGCTATATCTGCAAATTCTTTGGCTACTGCGGCATTCAAGGCTTGAAACGCAGAGTCTTGATTTGCACGAAGGAGTTCCTGCGCCAAGGAATCCGCATTGGGGTAAGTGTCCCGTTCCATCACCTTATCTGCTACTTCTGGGTATTTTTCGAGCAGCACGCGAAGCTCCTCGGCAGTCTTTGCAGCAAAAAATTCTTGTTCCAAACGATGAATATCCAGTGCTACTCGCCCGGCCAATCGTTCCTCGTCCAAGGTACAAGTGGTATCAGAAGGCTTACAGGAAAAAACTAGGAAGAGAACTGCAAGAACTAGAAGCTGACTACGCATGCATGAAATTTTTGGCAAGTTAAAGAAACCAAGGCAAATCTGTATTGAGTGAAGGCACTGCAATAGGCCCCCATTTCAGTGCCAAGAATTAACCGTAACTGGTTTGATATGAGCCCAAAAACGACACCTGTTTCCGTCAAATCTGTCAATACATTTGGTATAATTAAGAATAAAGCGGATTTTTATCCATTAGATTCTTCTACACCCTTCGGAATTTCCTTTTCACAATGAAGTCTATTCAGAAATTTACCTACTTTTTAGTGCTGCTTTGCTTCTGGGCCTTCGCTCCATCTTTCGTTTTTGCGCAGCAAAATGTCGATCTAAACACCATCCGGGTAGATCAACTCAGTGACGATCAAATCGAAGAACTTGTCAAGCGGGCGCAAGATGCTGGACTAAGTAGCACGGATTTCTTAATGATGGCCCAGATGCGGGGCATGCCTTCTGGCGAAGTGGAAAAGCTCCGAAGCAGAATTGAAGGATTGAGTGTGGGATCCAGTAAGTCCCGATCCACAAATGCCTCCAAAAGATCTGCCCGAGAGCAGATTGACCTCAATGACATCACCCAAGGTCTGTTGGAGACACAAGAGTTGATGGAAGAGGAAAAACCGGATTCCACGCTTTTTGGGAGTAAGTTGTTTTTTCAAAAAAATCGTAAACTAAGCTTTGAACCCAGCCTAAATCAGGCCACTCCCAAAAACTACATTCTTGGCCCTGGAGATCTGATCTATGTGGATATCTATGGACAGTCCGAAAAATACTACGAAGCCACCGTCAACCCAGAAGGCTCCATTTTATTGGATAATATAGGTTTGATTGCAGTCTCTGGCAAAACCATTGAAGCCGCAGAAGGGATCATTAAAAACAGGGTAGCCTCTTTTTATACCGGCCTTTCTGGAGCTAATCCACAAACATTTTTGCAAGTCACCCTTGGCAATGTCAAAACGATCAAGGTCCACATTTTGAACGAAGTGCGCCTTCCTGGAACCTTCACCTTGTCCGCCTTTTCGACCGTTTTCAACGCGCTCTATGCAGCAGGAGGGCCTTCCGATAATGGAACCCTTCGTGCGATCCAGTTGATTCGCAATAATAAAAAAATCGCCGAAATTGATGTGTATGACCTACTCATGAATGGAACGGCCAACTTAGACGTGCAACTTCAAGACCAAGACGTCATCCTAGTCAACCCCTACCTCGCTCGCGTCAACGTGATTGGCGAAGTAAAACGCCCCTTGATTTTTGAAGTGACCCCTGAGGACACCCTAGACGATCTAATTCGCTATGCTGGGGGATTTACTGACCTAGCCTTCAAGGATCGCATTTCCGTCTCGCGCATCACTGGAAATCAGCGTTCCATCTCTGATGTGTTCGGCAACCAACTTGGACTATTCACCCTCAAAGGAGGAGATGAAATCGCTGTAGGCAGAGTTTTAGATCGCTTTAGCAACCGAATTCAAATCAAAGGCGCGGTCTTCAGACCTGGAACTTTTGCCTTAACCGAAGGGCTTACCCTGACCCAGCTCATCAAAAATGCAGATGGACTCAAGGGAGATGCCTACACCCAGCGGGCAAGCATCTTGCGGACCAAAGGTGATCTAAGTTCTGAAGTATTGGAAGTGAATCTTCAAGCTGTTCTAGAAGGCCGCCAAACAGATGTGGTCTTGCAGCGTGAAGACGTAATCCGTATTTCGAGTATTTATGATGTACAAAACGAGCGTTACATACAGATTTTGGGAGAGGTAAAGCGCCCAGGCACCTATCCTTATGCTGCAGGAATGACTCCTGAAGAATTGATTCTTACTGCGGGTGGTCTCCAAGAATCTGCCAACCTCAAAGACATTGAAATTGCCAGAAGGCTGGAAGATTCAGATTCAGGAACGCTATCGGATATCATCACCACTTCCATCAATCCAGATTTATCTTTCAACCCGAATGCCATTACTTTGGAACCATTCGATCAGGTAATCGTACGAAAACGAGCCAATTTTACGATGCAGCGACTCGTATCGGTAGAAGGTCAAGTCAATTCCCCAGGGATTTTTGCAATCCAAACTAGCGTAGACCGCATCTCTGATTTGGTAATAAGAGCGGGTGGAGTCAATCAATTTGCCTATACCAAAGGAGCAACCTTGATCCGTAAAACCGAGTTTTTTAATACCGAATCCGAGCAAGTCCGCAGACAGAAAAATTTGGAAGCCCTTCGGGTACTTCTTAAGGAAGATCCAAACAATGCGGAAGCACAGGAAGAGCTTCTTAAACGCCTCTTTAGAGACTTGCCTAAGGAGAAAGTAGAAGAAAAAGATTCCATTGCGAATGATGCCAAACGAGAGTCGCTGGATCAAATTGCTTCAGAAACCCCTGGCATAGCGGTGAAAATTAAAGAATCAGAAGCCGTCGCCATCAACTTGGAGAAAATCCTCGCCAATCCAGGTTCTGAAGCAGATTTGGTACTCGAAGAGGGAGATATTCTCAATGTGCCAAAGCTCTTGCAAACTGTCCGCATGCGTGGGGACGTGGTTTATCCCACCACCTTACGTCACGAGCTGGGTCGCGGCTTCACCTACTACATCAATGGGGCAGGTGGGTTTGACCGCCGAGCCAACCGCAAGCAAACCTATGTAGTCTATGCCAATGGCGCCGTCAAGCGAACCAAGGGATTCCTAGGCATCCGCAGCTATCCTGCCATTGAGCCGGGCGCCGAAGTAATCGTGCCCAGCAAAGGTCCCAAAACTCCGTTCCGCGTAGGGGAGCTCGTAGGCATTACTACAGGCCTAGCTACCTTGGCTTTGGTTCTTTCTCAAATCAACCTTCAGAATACCCAATGAGCGGAAACTCACATTTTTCTCCCCCCCAATTCACCTTGAAAGAGGTGGTACAAAATCTGATCGATTGGGTCAAATTTTTCCGCTCCCAATGGAAAGCTCTCGCCCTTTCGCTGATAATAGGGGCTGGGCTAGGAGCTGGCTATTCGCAACTTAAAGCCCCTGTTTTCCATGCGGAAACTTCTTTCGTATTGGAGGAGGAAGGAATGGGAGGTATTGGACAAATGTCCGGTATCGCTAGCCTTCTTGGGGTAAATTTGGGGGGAATTGGAACAAATGGCCTTTTTCAAGGGGACAATATCATGGAACTGTATCGCTCGGATCGCATGTTGGAAGAAACCCTCTTGAGTCCATTTGACAACAAAAAATTATTAGTCGATCGATTTATTGAATTTGAAGAGCTGGAAAAAAAATGGTCCTCCACAATCGATTTGTCTGCTTTGAAATTTTCTGCTTCCAAAGAAAATCATGGGGTCAAGCAAGATTCTGTCCTCAAGGAAATCGCCAAAATTATCCGGGAAAAACAACTTGTTGTGGTCAAGCCGGATCGGAAACTGAGCATTATTCAGGTGAATCTTTCCTCCAAAGACGAGGCGTTTGCGAAGCTTTTCAACGAAACACTGGTGAGCAAGGTCAACACCTTTTACTTGGAGACTAAAACCAAGAAAACAGGGGAGAATCTCCGTATTTTACAAATCCAAGCAGACTCGGTTCGGGCAATTCTTGACCAAAGTCTGGGCACCTTGGCCGCGGAGCAAGATCGAATTCCAAATGCCAACCCCCTGCTAAGTACCGCTACTGTGAATGGACGTCGCAAGCAAGTAGATGTGCAAACGAGTGCGGCAGTATTTCAAGAGATTGTGAAAAACCTGGAGATGGCTAAAATCAGCCACCGCATCAACACGCCCTTGATCCAATTGATCGACTCTCCTAGGCTGCCCTTGAAAAGAACTGAAATCCGCTTGGTAAAAGGGTCGGTATATGGGGCCTTTATTCTCGGTGTTTTGGCTCTAAGCTTACTTTATCTGAGAAGACTCTATCAAAAACATTTGCAGGAAGTCTAAACCAAAGCTTCCATGTTTGAAAAAATCAATCTGTTGATCCCCTTTGGGAATTTTATCCGGAATAAGTCCCTCCAGAACTTTCTTTTTCTGGCGCTGATCCAGTCCTCAACGGTCTTGATTTCCATCATTTCCATGCCCCTGCTGATTCAGAGTATCGGGGCAGAACAATTTGGATGGGTCAACCTATCCCTTTCTTTAATTATTGTCTTCAATATTTTAGTGGGCTTTGGATTCAACCTGAGCGCCCCACGAGAAGTTGCCCTCAATCAATCCAATAAGGCAGAACTATCGCAGTTGGTCTCCAATGTATTCTCCGCCAAGCTTATTCTTGCCCTCATTTCCACGGCCCTCATTTTGGTGGGAGCCTACGGCCTAAACCTTTTTCAGGAATACCAGACAATTTTAGTGCTCTCTGTATTTATGCTCTTTTCGGAGGCCGCTTTTCCGCTTTGGTTTTTTCAAGGATTGGAAAAAATGAAGCTTGTCTCTGTGGCGACAATTTTCTCCAAACTGCTTTTTTTGATGGGCTTGGTGCTCTTTGTTCAGCAGCCTTCGCAAAGTATCTGGGTCAATTTTCTACTGGGTATTTCTGGCCTAGGCGTCAACCTCAGCCTCTTGCTTTACATCCATACCGTACTGGATATCCGGTTTTATAGCCCCCAATTTTCTTCCATTTGGAAAAGCCTTAAGGATAATGTGCTTCTGTTTTTTAGCAACCTTGCCAGCCATATCTCCATCAATGGGGGCCTAATTATTTTGAGTTTTTTTGCGAGTGGAGCCACACTCGGAATGTACAGTTTGGCAGAACGCGTAGTCATGATCCTGCGGCTTTTCCCTGCCTTGATTATTCAAGCCATTTTCCCCAACTCCTCCAAACTTTACCAAGCGGACCAACCTGCATTTTTCTCTTTTCTCAAGAAAGTGTATTTCGGTACCCTTGCGATTGGCGCATTGATTAGCATCGGAACCTATGTGGCTGCACCCTGGATCATTGAAGTGCTTTCCCGTGGGGAGCTCAACGACGCGGTGGGCTACCTGCAATTACTTGCTGCAATTCCTTTTTTGGCTTGCCTGAATGTGGGAAATGTAACCATACTCCTAGTTACGAACCTCAGAGATCTGCTCTTTCGTGCCAGCTGGATGTTTTGCGCCTACATGATCTGTGCCTCGACCCTCCTTACCCACTTTTACGGGGGAGCGGGCCTCTGCTTTGCTATTTTGAGCACCGAATTCATGGTCTTCTTTATTTGCTTGTATCTCTTGTATCGCCACAAAAAGGAACTCTTGTATGGCTTCTACTCCTGAGATTTCGGTAGCAATCATTTTGGTCAATTGGAACGGCTATGCCTATACCCAGGCCTGTTTGGAATCCTTAGAAAAGGTAAAGGAGCCTGCTTTTCAAGTAGTCCTAGTGGATAATGGCTCCCAAAATTCTGAAGGAGAACAACTCAAAGCCCGCTTCCCGCAGGTACACCTCATTGCCAATCCAGACAACTTGGGCTTTGCTGGGGGAAACAATGTAGGGATCCGCTATGCCTTGGAACAAGGGTTTGATCAGGTCCTGCTGCTCAACAACGACACCACCGTTACCCCTTCTTTTTTGCAAGAACTCCAAGCTTGCTTGGATCAACCCCGATGTGGGGTAGCACAACCCCTCATCCTATTTGCCCATGAACCACATAAGCTGTGGAGCGCAGGGGGAAAATGGAATTCGCTCTTTGGGAGGGCAATCACCTTGGGTGACCGTGTTCCCTTGGAAAAGTATCGCGTACCCGCTAAAACACTCGACTGGGCTACCGGTTGCTGCATGCTGGTATCTAGAGCTGCCTTACTGGAAGCGGGGCTCCTCAACGAAGCCTATTTTGCTTATTTTGAAGACGTGGAATGGAGCCTACGAATTCGCAAAGGTGGTTTTACGATTGGCTTGGCCGAAAATGCGATCATCTACCACGAAGCGGGCGCTGCCTCCAAAAAACAACATTCCGAAGGCACCCTTAGCCCGCGTGTATTTTATTTTCATGTGCGAAACCAACTTTTTCTCCTTCGGCAGCATTCCCTAGTACTTGGATATCCCTATCACCTGCTTCGGTTTTCGAGTTGGGGAGCCTATTTTTTGATTCGAGGGCGATTTCAAAAACTATCGGCAGTGTGGCAAGGAATTCGAGAAGGTCTTTTTACTCCACTTAACTCAGAAAAGAAATGGCTTCAGTAGCATTTTTGATTCTGACAATTGGGCTGGTATTGGGCTTCCTTTGGACGTTACAGGAGATGATTGTAAAGGGGAGATGGACTTATTTCATCTTTTTCTTGGCTGGTTATTTGCCGATCTACATTACCTTCTTGAGCTTGACTTACCTCAACACCCGATCTGAGGAACTAGTCACTGTATTTCAAGCCCTAAAAGAAGGGGCGGTAGGCATCGCCCTGCTGGTGGCGCTACTCTTTCAAAAAAATCCAGCCGACTATCCTTTTCGCCCCCAGAGCACGGATTGGTGGATGGGAGGATTTATACTTTTAGGATTTAGCTACCTGATTTTACCTATCGGCGAAGTTCCCTTCCTTACGAAGGCATTCTATTTCAAAGGGGTTTTGCTTCCCGGACTCACTTACTTTTTAGGTAGAAACACCCTCTTTGAAGTGCGAGAACTCTCTCGACTTTTTTCCATGATTTTCATTGTAGCCATCCTTGCCTTCGTGGTAAATTTAGTGGAGCTGTTTATCATGCAAGCTCACCTGCAACAATACACCGGCTACTCGCTTTACAACCAAGTCATCAACGACATTGACCCGAGCGGAAATTTTGGGCTGACCTGGACTTTTGAAACCCAGGCAGTCACCAAGCGCCTAGCGAGCTTCTTTTCGGACCCTTTGGAGATGGCCAGCTCGGTACTGATGGGTTTTGCAGCGGGCCTTATCTGGTATTTAACTTCCAAAAAAGAAACCCAATGGTTGTACCTAGTCATCATGGCTTGTTCGTTGGGAAGTTTAATCTTTTCCGCCTCCAGAGCAGCTTTTGGCGCCTTTTTCATCTTGCTGTTTTTCGTTGCCCTTGTCTTTCGCTTGTATAAGTTGATTGGGCTTGGATTTCTAGTGCTGCTCTTTTTTGCCGGTTATGTGATCTGGTTTGCTTCGGACGACTTTTATTTCTTTGTTTTGGACACGATTACTTTTGAAAACTCCTCCAGTGTGGGTCACGTTCTCGAATGGGTTGTTGCGCTGGAGTCCATGATGGCCAACCCACTCGGCATCGGCTTGGCAATGAGTGGCAATGCAGGCAGCGTAAGTGATGCCCTGCGGGTAGGGGGAGAAAATCAATTTCTGATTTATGGAGTACAGTTGGGTTGGGTTGGCATGTTTTTCTATGTGCTTGCCTTGGCCTCAGGAGTAATTCTAAGCCTACGTGTATTTTACAACACACCAAATGTCTACACGGCCCGACTTGCCTTTGTGGCTGCTGTCACCAAGGTGGGTTTGTTTTTACCGCTATTTACCGCCAACGCGGAAATGTATACCTATGTCACCTGGATCAGCTGGTGGATGATCGGCTACACGGTCAGAGAATATAGTGCGCTGAGGAGCGCACCTAGGCTAGTGTAGCGTCGCTAACTTGCAAAAATCAGTATCTTAGGGTTTAGTTTTCGTCCAATCGCCTTCTTGAAGGGCGCTATGTATTTTTCACTGCCTTGAAAGTTCTACTCGACCTTCAGTACTTAAATGTCGCCACCACAGGCATCAAAACCTACATGCTGGAGTTGGCCAAGGCTGCGCGAAAATACCCTCATCCTGATATCGAATGGATTTTTACCCATGATCCAGAAGAACAGGCGTCCATCAAAAAGGACCTGGGACATAGGACCAAGCTACAGAAACTGAATTACCATTTGGATTACTTTCGCTGGAAGCAATTTCAGCTACCTGACTTGGTAAAAAAGTACAAACCCGACGTATTGGTTTGTCTGGATTTTGTATCTCCAGCAGCTTCTCTCCCCTGCAAACGGCTCACCGTAATCCACGATGCCTTCTTCTGGCAGATGCCAGAAAACTACCCGAAGTGGTGGCGAAACTATTTTCTCAACCTCATTCGAAAAGGTCTCCTAGAAAACACGCATGTCCTCACCACAACAGACTATTCCAAAAATTGCTTACAGCAATACTTGGGAAATTCCTGCCCCATCTCGGTGGTCTACCAAACCTCAAAAGCGATGACAGGCGCGGCAGATGTTCACTTTTTACAAAAAAATGACCTGAGCACAAAAGACTATTTTTTACACATAGGCACCTTTGACCGGCGGAAAAATCTCCCCCTACTGGTACAAGCATTTGCAACCTATCTGAAACAAAGTAAGGATCCCAAAAAATTGGTGCTCGCAGGCGGAGCTGGACAAAGCCACCAACTCAATGATCTCCCTGAAGTAAATCGATTGATTGGCAACTTGGGACTGGAAAAAGAAGTGTTGCTCCCTGGCTACCTCAGCGATGCCGAAATCAAGGCGCTGTACCAGGGTGCTTTTGCCTATGTTTTTCCCTCCACGAATGAAGGATTTGGGATACCCATCCTAGAGGCGATGAACTTCGGATTGCCCGTTATCCACTCCGATCAGCCTGCCTTGGTGGAGGTGGCTGCTGCTGCTGCTTTAGCTTTTCAAACAAATAGCCCAGCAGATTTGACTGAAAAAATGATACTTTTGGAAGAGGATGAAACGCTTCGCATGAACTTGATCCTCCAAGGAAAAGAACGCGTGAAGGAGTTTACGGCAGAAAAATTTATTAATGCCTTTCATCGATTAATCTTAAGCGCTTAACCTGAGGCCATGCGGCAACTCCACTGTCCGGTTTGTCAAACTCCCCCAAATTTCCCACCCGCTTCTGGCAACAGGATCGCCTGTTCCTCCTGTAAGGTATCCTGGACCTATCTCCCCGAAGCGATTGATTCGGCGGCCTTGTACCGAGATGAAGTCTATGCCGTGGTGGATAACCGAAAGTCCATCTTTGAAAAAATCATCTTTTCCGAATCGCGCGCCATCCTAAAGCAGGCAAAAAAATTGCTGCCAAAGGCTCGCCGATTGCTTGACTTTGGCTCCGGAAAAGGGCAATTTTTGGCCGTGGCAAAAAGCCTTGGCTGGCAGGGAGTCGGCATCGAAACCGAAGCGGCTCGTGGGGAATTTGCCAGAGAAAAGTACGGAGTGGACGTGCAAATTTCCTACTACGAAAATGGCCTTGTTAGCGAATCTCCGGTTGACCTAATTAGCCTAAACCATGTCTTGGAACACTTGCCTGAGCCCATGCCTTTGCTCCGGGAGTTGCTTGAGCACAACCTGATTCAGGGTGGCTTGCTCTATGTAGAGGTACCTCGAGCGGATTCTTGGCAAGCCCAAATCGCAGGGAATGCCTGGATGCACTGGGACATTCCCAAGCACCTTAGCCATTGGACCGAACCCGTATTGACCGCACAATTGGAGGGCTTGGGGTTTTCCAAGGTTGGGGAAAGAAGTTTCTCCATCCATCTTGGCGTACTGGGCATGCTTCAGGCACTACTTAGTCGAGTGGGTTACCGCGAAAACCTAGTGTTGCGCCTGAAAAGAGAGAAAAGCTTGGGGCTGGTAGCCTTGATTACTGCTTTCCTACCACTTGCATGGACCCTTGAACGCCTCTCTTCCTGGAAAGGAAAATCAGGGATTTGTGGTGTATATTACCGAAAGCATGGCTAAGTCTAGAAACATCATTTTTTTGCAAAGCTCCTCTGAAGGCTATGGGTCAGCAAAAATCTTGCTCCAAGTCCTTCGACTAGTTCAGCAGCAAGGCGATCATCCCCTGGTAATCCTTACCAATCGCGGTCCACTCGAGGAGGAGTTAAACAAACTGGAGGTTCCCTATTTTGTACAAAACTTAGGAATCCTAAGACGCAAATACCTAAGTGTTTTCGGATTGCTCAACCGCTTGCAAAAACTTTGGGCCGCATCACGCTTTTTGTCTCGCCTTCATGCTACACACCAATTTGAATTAGTCTATTCCAATACCCTAGCCGTAGTAGTTGGCGCCCTCTGGGCAAAGCAAAACGGCATTCCACACCAATGGCATGTTCATGAAATCGTACTGGGGCCTAGCCCGCTCGTTCGTGGCTTGAGTTGGCTCATGGATTACAGCAGTCCAAACCCTATTGCAGTATCTCAGGCCGTAGCAAGCCACTGGCAAGCACATGTCAAAAAAGCCCAACTTAAAGTTATCCACAATGGGCTTCCTTACGATTCGTTTACACAAGCTAAACCGAAGCTAAAGCAGGAACTAGGGCTTCCTGAAAACACCCAACTCGTGGGAATGGTTGGCCGAATTAATCCTGGAAAGGGGCAGTTTTTCTTTCTTGAAGCCGCACAAAAACTAGCCTCCTCTTTTCCAGATGCACATTTTGTGTTGGTAGGAGATCCCTTTGCCTCCTACGAACCCTTACTGGACCAACTGAAGGATTCCATCCGAGAACTGGGGCTAATCGACCGGGTGAGCTACCTAGGCTTTCGTGAGGACATTCCTCAGATTATGGCCTCCATTTCTGTATTTGTGTTGCCTTCGATTCTTCCAGACTCCTTTCCCACTGTCATCTTGGAGGCCATGGCCTCCGGTACACCGGTAGTAGCCACCCAATCTGGCGGTGCTTCAGAAATGATAGTAGAAGGGGTTACCGGTTACCTTGTCCCGATTGGATCGGTATCGGATTTAGTACATGCCTTGGAAAAATTACTTGCTAATCCATCCTTAGGTAAGGAAATGGGAGCAGCAGGACAAGCTCGTGTCCACCAAGAGTTCAGTTTGGAAGCGTTTCAAACCAAGTTATCCACACAGCTATGGCCGCAACAAAAAAAACTGAAAGTAGCAATCATGGGCGCCAAAGGCTACCCCTACGTGTATGGAGGTTACGATACCTTGGTCAAAGAATTAGGCGAGCGACTTGTCGAGAAAGGGGTCTCTGTACGCGTTTACAACCACCGCAACCTGTTTCCCTCCCGACCTCAATATGTCAACGGCATTGAATGTATTTACACGCCCGCAATCGAAACTAAAAGCCTAACCCAATTGAGCCATACTTTCTTTTCGATGGTGCATGCCTGCTTCTCAGATGTGGATGTGATTTTTGTAGTTAACTCGGGCAATGGCCCTTTCGGTTGGCTCGCTCGGATTTTTAGAAAGCCCACTGCCATCAATGTGGATGGTCTCGAATGGCTCCGGCCCAAGTGGAAGGGTTGGGGCTCAAGGTATTTTAAATGGGCCTCCAAAATGGCAACCCAATCCTTCGACCAGATCATCAACGATTCGGATGAGATGCGGAGGGTGTACCTGGAACTTTTCAACAAGGATTCTGTCGTCATTGCCTACGGGGCAAACCCAAGGGATGATGTGTCCGATGAATCCTTGCAGCGGTGGAACCTCTCTTCTCGGGAGTATTACCTTATTGTAGGGCGCTTGATTCCGGACAACAATGCCGACCTGATTATCTCAGGGTTCCTACAATCTGGATCCAAAAAAACTTTAGTAGTGGTAGGAGATGCTCCTTTTTCGGATGCATGGGCACAACAAGTAAAGCAGCTAGAGGGACCACGGGTCTTGTTTACTGGCTATGTAACCGATCCGCTCGTGCTCGCTTCCCTCTATTCACATTGTTACGCGTATTTTCATGGACATGAATTCGGGGGAACCAACCCAGCCATGCTCAAAGCCTTGGGTTATGGCTGCGCTATTCTAGCCTTAAACACCCCCTTCAACCAGGAGATGCTCCAAAATGGAAAACACGGGTGGTATTTCGAAAAAACAGCCGATGGAGTAAAAGCCCTAGTTGAACAGGCAGAAGCTGAAGCCCTCCAAATGGATGCCCTCCGTAAAACTGCCCGTCAAGGCCTAACTGAAAAATATTCATGGGATCGCGTCACCGAACAGTACCTAGAAGTTTTCCACAGGCTAGCTAAAAAGTAGTCTTTTTTTCAAAGAAAGAACTCACCGGAGAAAGCTCCAAGCCAAGATTCGACTCCGCTTATTTCCTTGTCCCATTTCGATTACGCGTTGAGACTTGACTCCCATTTTTTCAAGTAATCCCTGGAAATAGGAAAGATGAGTGGCCTTGGAAACCAATACCGTAAACCAGCCTACCTGCTCTTGAATCGATACACTTTCCTGAATCATTCGACCAATAAATCCAATTTCCCCTCCAACAGTCCATAACTCGGTGGCCTGACCACCAAAATTCAATACTGGATTTGCCGTTGTCTCCCCTTTCAGGTTTTTGATTTTTCGCTTGCTTCCTTGCAGCGCTACCTCGGCAGATTCATGAAAAGGAGGATTGCAAATGCAGGCCTCAAAAAAATCTTCCGCTTCAATCACCGAATCGAAAATCCGCTGGGCATCTGACTGGAATCTCAAGGATACCTTGCCCTCCATTCTTGGATTGGCAGCAATAAGCGATGCTGCATTGGAAAGCGCTTGAAGGTCTATTTCAGTACCCACAAAGTTCCATCCAAACAAGGAGGTACCCAAGATGGGGTAAATCAAATTGGCCCCCACACCCAGATCTAGAAGTCGAGTTCCTTCCCCCAGTGGGATTTTTTTGCCATGATCTCGAGCAAGCAAATCTGCTACATGATGCAAGTAATCAGCTCTGCCGGGAATTGGTGGACAGAGGTATCCATTAGGAATATCCCAGTAGCTTAACTCATAATAATGAAGCAAAAGGGCTTTATTGAGCAGCTTTACTGCGATGGGATTGGCAAAGTCTAGGCTCTGCTGCCCGTAATCATTGTCGAAAACAATTTGACTTAATTCGGGTAAGGTTTCCACCAATGCAGCAAGATCGTAACGGCCTTGGTGGATATTTCTGGGATGAAGACCAACCCCCTTATCTTTGCTTTTCATGAATTGAGTTACTAGGTGAGTTGAAGTATCAATAGATTCGGTTTCGGAATTTTTCCATAGGAATTCTATCTAAGTCAATCAAGTACCCGTTCACCAGGGCATATTCGTATTTACCGTTTTTGGTTAAGAAAAAGTTGGGACTAGCCCCAGTCGTCCAGCCACCTGAATAGGTAGTTGCAGACTTCAGAACTACCAATGGAAGCCCATGTAGCGCTCTCGCAGCATCTTTTTTGACTTGGATTGCCAGGTATCCTTGGCCTAAAAGTTCCATCGCCTTTTCGACACTTACCTCTTTTACACTTTCAAAAGGCGTTGCATACACTTTACCTTCCTTGTATTGTAGCCCGGTGGCATCTAGGGTCTCTAGTCCAAAGAAAACCTGCATATCTCCTAAGTCTTCTACAGATCCCGCAAAAGAATAGCCTGCCTTGCCTTCGATCTCCCTTCTTCGGATGCCAAGATCTAAAGGGTACCAGGTGCCATTTACGGGAACTTGCATCTCCTGAATCACCAAATCCATCAATTGAATCCCATTGTCAGGAATAGCAAAATACTGTTCCGCGGTGTACTGCGTATAGCCACGGGTGGCGATGGTGTACAAGGCATCCAAGAGTAGCATAAAATTGATCTTGCGCACCTCTTGCTTTTCTGGGTCTCCCGCCAATCCTCCTGACTCAATCAAAATCGTACTGGTGCCCCATTTCTGAATATTGTCCCCAAAGGCACGTGGCTCAAATGCATCGTCGTATTTTCCGACTTGTCCAGGAATCAATGCTTGCAGGAGTTGATTCATGCTGGCAATGGTCTGCATCGCTCTACCGCGAACTTCATTGATCTCAGTAGCCTCATTGTAAGCCGGGGCCAGCAGGGAAATCGTCGCCTGCTTGGGGGTGTTGACCACATTGTAGTAGATCTGCTGGTCGTGAAGGTTGAATCCAAACTCAGGCTCAAAGTCATCGCGCGCTTTTTTCAAAACCACCGCCTCCGGAGAAATGAGGGAGATGGCATCCCGGTTCAGGTCAATGTCTAGTGCATTCCTCCGCTTGAAAGCATCTGCCCCATCAGGATTGAGCATCGGGATAAATTTGAGCTGCAATTGGGATTTGAGTAGCTGTCTAATCGCATCGTATGAATCTCCTTTGCCTTCCAGAAAATTGAATAAATCAAACAAGGCCATCGTCGCCGTGCTCTCGTTGCCATGCATCTGCGACCACAGCATCACCTTGGTTTGACCGGAACCCCAGTCCAAGGAGGAAATGGATTTTCCTAAAACAGACTTACCCAATGGATTCACCCCAAATTGGACCGAATGCTTTTGGATCAAGGGCTGCAAATCCGCATGCGTGAAACGCCTGTCTTTAATTGCCGATTCCTGATAGGTTTCAAAGGCATTTTTCAACGCTGAAATTTCAAGCCTTGGTACCGTAGTCTGAGCCAAAGCCCCTGCAATTCCCAAACCAAGAAAAAAAGCAAGACTCAAAAAGTGTCTTTTAAGTGCAGCAACCTGTATCTCCATATTTTTAAGCGATTTTCAACTAAAACTAGGGAAAGGACTGCAATAATTCCTTCTATTTTTGTCAAACCCAAAAAAATCTTGCCATGAATTTACAGGTCCAAGGACTTGACCTTCCCCTAAAACACCGATTCACCATAGCCCATCAAAGCCGAGAGGTACAGGAAACCTTAATCGTCAGGCTTGAAGAAGACGGCCTCTTTGGACTTGGGGAGTCTACCACCAACCCTTTTTATGGCATTACCTTGGACAACATGCGGGAAGCCTTAGAAAAATTCAAACCTATCCTTTTGGAAGGGAAATGGAATACTCCTGCTGAATTGTGGGAGCTTGGAAAGGAGATTTTCCGGGACAACCCCTTTGCTCAATGTGCCCTTGACCAAGCTGCTTGGGACTTGTACACCAAAAAGAAGGGTAAAAAACTGTACGAATACCTCGACCTGAATCCCCAACGCATCCCTACGACCAACTTTACCATTGGAATTGACACGGTCGAAAAAATGTGTGCCAAACTGCGAGAAGTGGTGTGGCCGATTTACAAAATAAAGCTCGGTACGGATCAGGATTTGGAGATTGTACGGGAACTTCGGAAAAACACAAATTCCGTATTTCGAGTGGATGCCAATTGCGCTTGGACCGTGGATCAAGCGATTTCCTATTCCGAAGAGCTGGCCCTGCTTGGGGTGGAATTTATCGAACAGCCTTTGGCAAAAGATAATCTGGAAGGCATGCGCGAGGTTTTTGCCCAGTCCAAACTTCCAGTGATGGCAGATGAGAGTTGCATCAGCGAATCCGATGTGGAAAAATGCCAAGGCCGCTTCCATGGGGTCAACATCAAGTTGGTCAAAGCTGGAGGCATTACCCCTGCACTCCGCATGATCCAAAAAGCCAAAGCCCTAGGCATGAAAACCATGGTGGGCTGCATGACCGAATCTTCGGTAGGTATAAGCGCCATCGCACACATTGCACCCTTGCTTGACTATGTGGACATGGATGGGGCCATGCTCCTCTCCAAAGACCCCGCCAAGGGGGTGCGCATATTTCCCGGTGAAGTTCGCTTTCCCGAAGGGCTAGGCATCGGAGCTGAATTGCTAGCTTGACTCCTTTAAACAAAAAAGCCCCAGCATCAACCTGACACTGGGGACTTTAAGGGGTGAACCAAATGAGATTAGGCCTCTCCGACAATGAGTTTAAAGCCTTCCCCGTGAACGGTGATGATTTGAACTCGAGGATCATCTTTCAAAATCTTTCGGATTTTGCTCAAATACACGTCCATGGAACGCGCATTGAAATAGCTATCGTCTCCCCAGATTTGCTTGAGCGCATGACTTCGGTTGACCAACTTATTTATTTCTGATGCAAGTAGGCGGATCAACTCATTCTCTTTGGAGGTCAGTTTGTGCTTGCCAGAAGGCCCTTCAATGTATTGCTCGTCGTAGTGCAGGACAAAGTCTCCAAAGGAATAGATTTTTAAAGGGCTAACGGCTGTGGATCTTTGCGTTCGCTTGAGGACAGCAGTAATCCGCAACAGCAGCTCCTCCATGCTAAACGGCTTGGTGAGGTAATCGTCTGCACCGATTTTTAAGCCATCAATTACATCCTCTTTTTGGTTTTTGGCGGTGAGAAACAAGACAGGCTGATCCTCTTGTACCTTCTTTATTTCTTTGGCCAAGGTGAATCCATCCTTTTTGGGCATCATCACATCGAGAAGACATAGGTCAAACTTGTCTTTTTTAAACTTATTCCATCCCTCTTCCCCGTCACGGCAAAGCGTGGTGTCATACCCTTTCATCTGAAGGTACTCCTGAAGGATCTCACCCAAGTTGGGGTCGTCTTCTACAACTAATAGTTTGGCCTTGCTCATTGTTTTTTAGGTAGGTTAATGGTAAACGTACTTCCTTTTCCTGGTTCGGACTGAACCTGTATGTCTCCCTTATGGGCTTCAACCATCGTTTTCACATAAGATAATCCAAGCCCGAAGCCTTTGACATCGTGGACATTTCCAGTCGGAACGCGGTAAAACTTATCAAAAATCTTTTTTACTGCATCTCGACTCATTCCTATTCCCAGGTCTTGTAAGGTGATTTGGACCTCGGCGCCTTTTTCTTTTACGGACACTCGGATCCTAGGGTTGGAAGGAGAATATTTATTGGCATTGTCAAGCAGGTTGTTGAATAAATGGGTCAAATGAAAGACGTCGCCTACGATGTAAGGGTCTTTCATTTCCCCGCTAAACTCCAATTTTCCACCTCGGTTTTCTACCTGAAGGGCAAACTGATCCATGCAGGCCTGCAGCATAGCCGGTAGATGGATGGGCTCAAGTTTGAGGCTAAACTCTTTCCGATCCAATGCCGCCGCTTGCAGCACTTTTTCTACCTGACCCACCAAGCGCTTATTTTCCTCTTTGATAATCCCTAGGTAGCGGGTTCGAAACTTGTCTTGATTGCTTAATTCTGGGTCTTGCAAAGCCTCCACCGCCAGACTTACCGTAGCAAGCGGGGTTTTGAACTCATGGGTCATGTTGTTGATAAAGTCGTTTTTGATATCAGAAAGCGCTTTCTGTCTCAAAATGATGCGAATCGCATAGTAAAAACAAAAAATGATCACCAAAATAAAGAAAATGGAACTCGAGATGGGAAGCCAAACTTGTCTGAACACGTGGCTACTTTTCTCTGGGAAATACACATAAATAAAGTTGTCGTTGCCCAAAATATCATTGGGAAATAACTTGGACTGCAGCCCTTCCTGTAGCAAAATCTGTGGGTCTAAGATCTCCCCAACAGCTATGATTTTTTCCTCTTCTCCGGATTTTACTCCCAATTCAAAGTTTTCTGCTATTCCCTTCTCTAGAAACTGGCTTTTCAACAACCTGCGCAATTGTGCAGTGTCCAGACGATCCATGATTGCTTGCTGTCCTTCTGCAAGCTCAGAAAAGGCCTGATTCATCAATTCAATCTTGATGTTGGTCTTTCGAATCTTATCCAAGGCATCATCCGAAAGATTCACTTTGGTCTCAAATTGAGGCACTATCCCCGTGTAGGGTCGAGCAGACTCCCTCGCAAATCTTTGCTTCTGATTTAAATATTCCAGCTGCCGCTCTTTTTCTTGAAGGAGAATTTGCATCTCGTCTGGCGTAAAAAGTGCAGACGCTACTTCCGGTGTCATGTACGCAAAAAAGTTTTCCAGCTCAGATAAGATTGTTGCATCCAAACCTCTGGATTGCAGCATTCTACGAAAGGTACTGCTGACCTGAGGAACTACTGGGGCCAACAGTAAGGTGTCTACCAAAGAGGGCCGGATATATGTCCGGTTGGTATTGATCTGCAAATCGATCGGATCAATCTTTTTGAAAATGGTCTCTTTTAAGACTGGGTCCTTGATCAACTTGCTGAGCAATACATCCGAGGTTTCTCCTTTCTCTAGTTCGGTTACTGTCTCGGCAATGGCTTGCAAGGCGTTCTGATCAAAACGTTCCTTGTTGATTCGGATGGCGTTGCGTATCCAATAGTACTGAAAGCCCATCAAGCCAAAGCTGGCAAGGGACATCAACACAATAATCAACGTAATGTTGCTTTTGGACATAGCACAAAATTAAGCGGATAGCGGGGGAAGGAGCCCGTATTAACATGTTTTAACGAGTAATCGAAAGAAGTTTCTTTCATATTCCCATTTTTGCCCGTATTCTAGCAGCACGAATTTGTTGGTTTTCTAATTACATACCCAAAAAAAGGAAGGTTATATGCCTTCCTTTTTTATTGTTTCGGTATTTTTGCCCCTCAACCTAATCTCTTCCACTCGTGCACAAACCCACGCACATTCAAGGTGTTGCCCTAGAAGTCTTAGCCAAGGAATTTGGAACACCACTTTATCTGTACGATGGAGAAAAAATTGTACAGCAAATTCAAGCGCTTCAAACTGCATTTGCGGCAGTTCCCCTCCGCATAAAATATGCGACAAAAGCGCTATCTAGCCTTTCGGTGCTAAGCCTTATCCGAAATGCAGGTGCAGAACTAGATGCTGTTTCCCTTGAAGAAGTTAAACTTGGACTTCTTGCAGGAAGTACTGCTGCGGAAATCATTTACACCCCAAGCGGGGTTTCCTTTGCAGAAATCCAAGAAGCTGTACAGATTGGCGTTATGGTCAATGTGGATAGCCTTCCCCTTTTGGAAAAGTTTGGACAAACCTACGGCAGCACCGTACCCGTATGCATTCGAATCAACCCACACATTCTTGCTGGAGGCAACCTGAAAATCTCCACAGGGCACAAGGATAGTAAGTTTGGGATTTCGATTGAACAGCTCCCACAGATTCTTGAGCTCGTGCAACAGTATCAAATTTCGGTGGTTGGACTACACCTCCACACCGGCTCTGACATCTACGATGCTGCCGTGTTTTTGAAAGGTGGAAATGTATTATTTGAGGCAGCCATGCAGTTTCCTGACTTGCGCTTCCTTGACTTTGGAGGAGGATTCAAGGTGGCCTACAGCTCGGAGGACAAGGCTACGGATATCCCGGAGCTCGGCCGCATTGTGAGTGCCGCCTTCCAAGAGTTTTGCAAGACCTATGGGCGTCAACTTGAACTTTGGATTGAGCCAGGCAAATTCCTCGTAAGCGAAGCGGGCTACTTGCTGGTTCAGGCCACTGTAGTCAAAGAAACACCAACATTGAATTTTGTGGGGGTAGACTCCGGTCTAAATCACCTCATTCGCCCCATGATGTACGATGCCTACCATGACATCTACAACTTGAGCAACCGCGAAGGAGCAACTGAAAACTACACCGTAGTAGGCTACATTTGTGAAACAGACACCCTGGCCTCTCAACGACAGCTGCATACCGTAAAAGAAGGAGACGTCCTCGTCATCCAGAATGCTGGAGCCTATGGCTTTACCATGTCCTCCAATTACAATGCCCGCCTTCGGCCTGCCGAAGTGCTCCTATGGAAAGGAAAAGCGCATCTGATTCGGAAGCGGGAGGAGTTTGAAGACCTCATTCGGAATCAGGAGCTCATTCAATGGTAAACTCTACGGCAACTTGATTTTTACAAGCCCATTTCATTGGCTTATTCCTAAATCAAAACATTCCCCATCAAAAAGGACTTAAGAAACTAAAGCTCCTTTTTTTTATGACCAAAACCCTGCGCTTGGTGTTGGGGGACCAACTCAACAGCCAACACTCCTGGTTTGCAACACCAAGTCCTTCCGTCACCTTTCTCATGCTAGAAATGCGGCAGGAGACCGACTATGTGGCACACCACATTCAAAAAGTCGTTGCCTTTTTTCTGTCCATGCGCTACTTTGCTCAAACGCTCCAAGAGCAAGGACACCAGGTGTACTACTTGACCTTGGATGATCCCAAAAACCTCCAAGACCTTACTGCTCAGGTACAGCAGTTGGTAAAAAGCGGAGAATACGCCCGATTTGAATACCTACTTCCCGACGAATACCGACTAGATCAGCAACTGAAAGCATGCTGTGAGACGCTTGGCATCCCCTCCCAAGCGGTGGATACGGAGCACTTTTTAACTTCTCGGGGCTATCTCAAGCAACTTTTTGAAGGCAAGAAAACCTACCTCATGGAGACCTTTTACCGTGAAATGAGAAAAAAATACGCGGTCTTGATGGAAGGAAAGGATCCCATTGGAGGGCAGTGGAACTTTGACGAGGACAACCGGAAAGCGCTAAAAGACCGATCCCTGCTCAAAAAGCCTCGGGTACACCCCAAGCAAGTAGCGCACATTACCCAGATGCTAGAAGCTTCCGGGGTCAACTGCATCGGAAACATTGATCCAGACCACTTTAATTGGCCCACCTCGCGAGAAGAGAGTTTGGAAGTGCTCCAGTATTTTTGCGAGGAGCTCTTGATACACTTTGGTGCCTACCAGGACGCGCTCACTACCTGGGACCCCTACCTGTTCCACTCCCGATTGAGTTTTTCGCTAAACAGTAAGATGCTTTCTCCTCTGGAAGTAATCCAAACCGTCGAAAGGTATTGGCATGCACATCAGGAAGAGATTGGCCTTGCTCAGGTAGAAGGCTTTATCCGACAGATTTTGGGTTGGAGAGAATACATGCGCGGAATCTACTGGGCCAAAATGCCTGAATTTGCTCAGCTGAACTACTTTGGGCACGAGCGAAAGCTCCCAAGTTGGTTTTGGACAGGAAAAACAAAAATGAACTGCCTTCACCAATCCATCACCCAATCCTTGGATTTAGCCTATGCCCACCACATTCAGCGGCTGATGGTTACGGGGAATTTTACCTTGCTAGCAGGGATTCACCCCGACCAAGTAGACCAATGGTATTTGGGCATCTACATTGATGCCATTGAATGGGTCGAAATCACGAATACGAGAGGGATGAGCCAGTTTGCCGATGGTGGCATCGTCGGCACCAAGCCCTACGTCTCTTCGGCCAACTACATCAAAAAGCAGGGCAACTACTGTGGGTCCTGTGCCTACCAGGCCGAAAAAAAAACAGGAGAGGGTGCCTGTCCCTTCAATAGTCTCTATTGGCACTTCCATGCCCGCAACCGTGAATTGCTAGAGAAAAATCCACGCATTGGCATGGTCTACCGCACCTGGGACAAGATGAGCAACAAACAGGAACTCTTAGATCAAGCCGAAGATTACTTAGCACATCTCGAAGAGCTGTAGAAATTTCAAATCAATCTCCAATCCACTCCGCCACGAACAAGTTCGTGTCACGCGTACCGCCATTGTTGCGGTTGGAGGCAAATACCAAATACTTGCCATTATTGGAAAACACCGGGAAGGCATCGAAAGTCCCATCATGCGTAATGCGCGTAAGACCTGTGCCGTCTAGGTTGATCATAAACAGGTTGAACGGATACCCGCGTTGCGTTTGGTGGTTAGAGGCAAAAATTAACTTCTTGCCAGAGGGGTGAAAGAAGGGAGCCCAGTTGGCTTTACCCAAGCTCGTGATCTTGCGGATGTCTGTGCCATCTACATTGGATACATACATTTCCATATCGGTAGGCTTTACCAATCCCTCTTTCAATAAGTCTTTGTATTCTTGTATCGCTTCTGGAGTCTCTGGTCGAGAGGCTCTCCAAACCAACTTTGTTCCATCCGGAGAAAAGAACGCGCCCCCATCGTAGCCCAATTCGGTTGTGATTTGCTTTACCCCAGTACCATCAATGTTCATGGTAAATAGCTCCAAATCGCCTGTTCGCATGGAGGTAAATACAATTTTATCACCTTTTGGAGATACCGTGGCTTCGGCATCGTAGCCAGCCTCGTTGGTCAATTGGGAAAGAATATTTCCCTTCATATCCGCGGTGAAAATATCAAAGCTAGGGTAGATCGGCCATACGTATTTGCCATCCGCTCTCCGCTCTGGTACGGGAGGGCAGGCAGGGTCTACGAGGTGAGTAGAGGCATAAACAATTGTTTTATCTCCTGGTAGGAAATAGGCACAGGTCGTGCGTCCTAAGCCTGTGCTTAACCTTGAGGGCGTGTTTTTAGATAGATCGTCTTTTTTCCAATCTAGGTAAAACATCTGATCACAGGAGTTTCCCCATTTCGCGAAGTCAGACTGAAATACCAGCTTGGAGTCATCGAAAGACCAATAGGCCTCCGCATTGTTGCCTCCAAAGGTAAGTTGCTTGATATTTTTGAGGTATTTCATCTCCTCAGGGTGCAGCAGCAAGGAATCCGAAGCAGATCGCTTCTCTTGGCCCACAAGAGTAAGGGCAGTTAAAAACAAGGGGAGAATAATTCCCAGTTGGCGTAAAGTCTTCATGTATAATCTTGACTAAAAAGAATGTGCCGGCAAAGATACTACTTATTATCTTTGGGCTAAATATCCCGCCCGATGAAACTACATCTTTTGAAATTCCTCCCCCTTTTTGTCATTGCCTTAGTTGTTGGTTCCTGCGATGGACCCCCTACAGATGAAGAATTGTTCACCTCTCTAAAAAAAGATGTGTATTTTCTTGCCGCGGATGACTTGGGAGGAAGAGCCATTGGAACCACAGGTGAGCAAAAAGCAGCCGAATACCTTGCCCAAGAATTTGAAAAGTTAGGTTTGACGCCCATGGGTACAGATGGGTTTTTTCAAGAATTCACCGTTTCAAAGCCAAGCAACCCCCATGAGGAGGCCGTAATTGGCACCGATGGAGCGGGAGTTACCGGACGAAATGTGGTTGCTTTTTTAGATAAAAAAGCAGAGAAAACTATCGTCATCGGAGCACATTTTGATCATTTAGGCATGGGCGGTCAAGGGTCCCTTCATCGAGGCGATTCAGCCATCCACAACGGTGCCGACGACAATGCCTCGGGAACTGCCGCCCTTTTGGCGCTAGCGAAGATTTTCAAGTACGAAACTTTAAAAAGTAACATCTTATTCATTGCTTTTTCTGGAGAGGAAAATGGGCTTTGGGGCTCCAATTATTTTGTCAAAAACCCAACTATAGACTTGAAGTCGGTCAACTACATGATCAACATGGACATGGTGGGACGTCTAAATCCTGAAAAATCGCTGGCTGTTCACGGAGTGGGTACGAGCCCTAGTTTTCCTCCAGTACTTGACCCCATCAATGCAGATAGCCTCAAGCTGGTTCCTTCCGAATCAGGTGTAGGCCCTTCAGACCATACTTCCTTTTACCTGCAAGACCTACCGGTCCTCCACTTCTTTACTGGACAGCATGCCGATTACCACAAGCCGAGTGACGATGCAGACAAAATCAATTACGAGGGACTGGTACAGGTAGTTCGCTACATTTCTAGACTGATAGCTGGGCTAGATACAGAACCCAAGTTGGCCTTCACCAAAACCAAGGACTCTAGCGACTCTCCACGATTTACGGTGTCCATGGGTGTCATTCCCGACTACCTTTACGATGGCAAGGGCATGCGCGTAGATGGCGTTTCAGAAGGCAAGCCTGCACAGGCTGCCGGACTTCAAAAAGGAGACATTGTCATCCAACTTGGCGATTCTACGATCAACGACATGATGGGCTACATGCGCGCATTGAGCGTGTTCAAAAAAGGCGACTCCACGCA
>CAMCBC010000015.1 GCA_945872775.1 Spirosoma fluviale
CTGAGCTATTGATTTCCATGTCTTTAACGATGAGGTTGGATGCATCCAAGTTGCCCACGCCATTGTTGGTAAAAAAGGCCTTATTTGCCTTGCCTTGCAGGTTGATATTGCCTACCATATCAAAGTCGGCATCAATTTGCTGCGCATCCAAATCAAGCTCTAAATTTCCAACACCCGAACCGATCAGTCGAATATCACTGACCTTAAAAGTTCCCTGAGTTTTCACATTTCCTACGCCATCGTATTTCAACTCTTTCAGGTCTTTTAAATTCAGGTTTATTCTGAGTTCATTTTTGTCAAAAAAATTATCGACCAAATCTTCTTCCGTAGAAAGTGTTAGCAAATCCCCGTCTTGATTTATCAACAGTTTTTTAATCATACTTTCATCTCCTACCACTTCAATGGATTCCTGTTCCGATTGGGTGATTGTCAAATTGAAAACCCCATCTAGTTGAAGGCGTGTTACTCCAGTTAGGTTTTTTTTCTCTTGAATAGAAGATGTTGAAACGGAATAATTTCTTTCCCCACAAGAGAGTGAGAGTAACAACAATGGGATTGCGAGGAATTGGAAGAGAGATTTCATAGCATGTTGGTTTAAAGAATAGTAAGCCAAAAATAGACCAAAAGAAAAATCGCTCTTTTTATAGCTTAATGCTGCTTTTTATGCTTTTGTCTGTTCGTTAATGAACAAATAAAACCCAGTTTGTCCATTTTTGAAGGTTGATTTCTGTGGAAATGAATCTTCAATAGGTACTTTAGAATTCCCATCGGGTAAATACCCCGTAATTCTCTCGAGCCACTTTATTTGGTCCATAGGCATCAAAGTTGGCACCTAGCCCAAAGCCCACCGGTCCTTTTTTAAGACCTGCACGTAGGTAGAGAAAACTTCTGTTGTGAAACCCTTCCGCCATGCCTTGATTGTAGGTGAGTTGCAGACGACTGTAAATGGACCATTTTTCATTAAGCGAGGGCTTGTATTCGTAGAGACCGAAAAACTTTACATTCTGAGCACTACTCAATTGATAGGAAAGTACGCTGATGGCTAGAATTTCCTTAGTTGCCTTGCTATGAGTGAGCCCAACAGTTGTTCCAAAACCGGCAACTGAATTTGCTTCCCCGCCGGCTGCAAGGGAGAAACCTGATTTCCCCAAAGCATAGTTTACTTGGAAGGGGATCACTACGGAATCGCCTAGTTTCTTTCCTTTGCCGTAATTTTCAGAAAACACCGCTATCGCTAAAACGCTAAACTTGCTAGTTGAAGTGAAATTTCGTTTCATTACCAGTTGATAATCCATGCGTTCATTCCCAAACATCAATTCCATAGGGAGGGGAGGAACAGGTGCTTGCGCTTGAGCAATTATTGGATTAAGGAACAGGAAAAATAGGAGCAGGCCTGCCAGAGGCAATAAAAAAAAAGATTTATTCATGGATACGGTACAAGTTTGAGTCTAAAACTAAACTATTATTTTTTTAGACTCAATTTTAAAAAATAGGTTTAAGCTTCAGCTTTTGCAAAATGCCCATTTGAAATTCTTTTTTTGAAAATGCTTTTAATACAATAAAATAAGCGATCAAAGTAGAACCAATTCCAAGTAATGCTCCAGCCCAAATATCCATTAAAAAGTGTTGCATTAAGTAGACTCTACTAAACCCAACCAAAAAGGCAATTCCCATTAATAAGGAATGAACTTTCATTTTTTTGGGGAGCACCAAGTAAAAAAAAGAAGCAAGCATAAATATCGAGGTAGTATGGCCCGAAGGAAAACTTCCCCAATGGTGAAGTTCAACACCCGGTATTTCATAAAATGGGATATCCTTGAAAAATTCTGCTGGTCTAGGCATTCCAGGAAATAGCCATTTTTTTGCTATGTGAACTAGAATTAGATGGATTAAGGAAGAAAAAGTGAGTAAGGCTAAATAGCAGTATTTATGAAAAATGAATAAGACAAACGGGATAATCAATATAAGACCGTCACCAAGATGTGTAATGTTCGCGAAAAAGAAATCTAAAATTGGATGATGAAATTGATTTATTGTAAGTTCAATAGCACCTTTATCATAAAACGGGAGTGCTGCTAGTCCAAAAAAAATAATAACCAAAAAGTAAGTTGTAAGGACTGAAGCTTTTTTCTTTTTCTTAACTCTCATTTTCTAAAAGTACCGGATGGGTGCAATAAAATTACTACCCAAAAGTTAAGAAAAAATTAAATTTATCCATTGGATAAATAAATCCAATTTAAAAGTCTAATTGATTTTAATCCAATTCTCTAAGATCGACAGGGACTACTCGGGATACTCCTGCTTCAATCATGGTAATGCCATAGATGATGTCAGTACTGGCCATGGTCCGCTTGTTGTGTGTGACGATGATAAACTGACTTTCCGCGCTAAATTTTTGAATGATTTGGTTGAATTTATCAATGTTGGCATCATCCAAAGGAGCATCGACTTCATCAAAAATACAGAATGGAGCAGGTTTCAGGAGGTAAATTGAGAAGAGTAGGGAAGTAGCAGTTAAGGTTTTTTCGCCTCCACTAAGTTGATTAATCGTCAAAGGACGCTTCCCTTTAGGCTTCGCCATAATTTCGATGGCAGACTCCAAGGGATTTTCGGGGTCTACAAGGGTCAAATCACAGTCGTCTTGTTCCGTAAAGAGGGAGCGAAACACGCGAACAAAATTTTCCTTGATCTTTCCGAAAGCATCCAAAAAGGTTTCTCTAGCGACCAAGTCAATTTCTGATATGGTAGCTAAGAGGGAATGCTTCGCTTTGATTAAGTCATCTTTTTGAGCGGTGATGAAATCATAGCGAATTTTAATCTCATCGTATGCCTCCATGGCCATGGGATTAACTGGACCAATTCGGTCAAGTCTTTCTTTTTGCTTCTGTACAAGTTCTTTTAAATCACTTTCCTTAAAGCCTTCAAATTCCGCATCTACCAAAGGGTTTTCTGCCATCAAGGTCTCCAAATCGATATCAAACTCTACATTGAGTCGTTCTTTCATCCCAGTCATTTTGAGACGAAACTCATTGATTTGGTTTTGTAAGGCTAGGACCAATTCGTCGTATCCTTCTTTGGCTTTTTGCAAACTTCTAATCCGGGTATCTAGCTCATCAATGTCTCCTCTTCCCCCATAATAGCTCTTTTCAGCTTCCGTCAACCCAATTTCTATCCCTTCCTTCTCGGTATACATCTCAATGAGCTCTTCATCTTTTACTTCATTGGAGTCGAGTAGGGATTTGATTTCAGCCTCCAACTTGCTTAATTCTTCTTGGGATTTCTCAATTCTTTCCTTTGAACTTTCGAAGGCTGCTTGCTTGAATTCAATTTCTTGTTCGGCACTACCTACCCGATTGAGTTGCTGGATGTAGGTAATATTTTCTTGGTTGAAGAGTTGAGATTTCTCTGAAAGGAGGGTAGAGACCGCCTCCAACACTTCAGTTACAAGAATTAACTGCTCATTCAATTGGTCAAAAAGAGCTTTTTCTTTCGCCAATTGAGGTTGAATTTCTTCCAAACTTTCTTCAATTGAAGCGATGCGCGCTAAAATATCTTCGCGCTTGTTTGCATTGGAGTAGAGCAACTCTGCCAACTGCTCTTTTTTGGTGCGAACCGACACGTATTCAGAGTTCAACTCCTGCAGCTTCGCCTGGCTTTCTTCCAAGGACTTCTTGTAGCTCAGTTCTTTTAATTTGGTCAATTCACCGAGCTTCAGATCCAAGTTGGCCCGAGAGCTACCTACTTTTTTATGGAGTTCTTTGATTTCTCTTTCTAGTTTTTCAAGATTCTTCGCTCGACCAATTCGCTTTCCCTCAAACAAGCCGACAGAGCCACCCGAGAGTGAAAATTTCTTTTTGATGTATTTACCAGACTCAGCTAAAAAAACTCCTTCTTTTTGGCTAGGAAAATCAGGATAATCTCCTTGAACGATGTAAACATTGTCCAGAATAAAATTGATTAGTCTGCTGTATTTGACATCAAATTCGATGATTTCGGTGGCAGCGATGGCGTTTGGAAATAGCTGCGCTTGGCTGGGTGAAAATTGTTCAAAGTGCTCCAAAATGAAAAAATTAGCCTTTCCTCTCGCAGCTTCACTCAATAATTGAATGGCAGCAATGGCTTCTGATTCCGTATCTACCACGTAGTAGTTGAGGTAATTTTCCAGGTAGTTTTCAATAGTAACCCTGTATTTTTCATCTGTAGTAAGCAGGTCAGAAAGGAGGGGAACATCCTTGCCCCAACTAGGATTTTTCTTCAAAAACTTGATGGCCTCAGGAAATCCTTCCAAGTTTTCAACCAAGGATTTGGTCAGGTTAAATTCATTGGTTTTTGAATCAAGTTTCCTTGAGATCTGGGTGAGTTCCTCTCGAATCATCTCAACAATCCGGTTGGTTTCCTCTACTTTCTGATCTTGGTCCTCTTGCTTTTGTTTGAGTGCTTCATACCCTTGTTGTGCCTCATCCAATTGTGCCTTTACACGCGTAAGATTCTGTTCAAAATCTACGAGGTTGGCTTCCTGCGAACTGTCATCCGAGGAGGTTCTCTCCAATTCTTGCTTTAAAGTAGACCACTGAATTTGCTTAATTTCAACCTCTTTTCCAGCTTGATAAACTCGTTCCTTGATTTGAGATACCTGCTGGCTGAGGTCTTTGTGCTGCTCCTGTTTGGCTGCCGTAGCAGTTTTTTGGCGGTCGTATTCTTCGCGAAGCTGGGCAACAAGTACTTCTTTTTCAGCTAAAATTTTCTCTGCACTTTCTTTCTCTTGTTCGAGAGAGCGAATTGCAAAAGCCGCTCGTTCATTTGATTTGCGATCTTGATCAATTTGCTCGCGTAGGATTTGGGAACGATCTTCTAAAAATCGGAGGCGCTCATTTTTTATTTTTTTATCCGACTCAAAAGTTCTGATCTTATTGACCTGCTCGTTTAATGTTTTTTGCCTGGCAGCCAACAATTTTTCTTTTCCAATTAAATCCGATTTGGCGGCACTTAACTGAGCTTCGAGCGATGCTATTTGGGTTTGAATTTCCAGCTTATGATCTGATTCTTCTTGAATTTTGCCCTGCGCTTCAGCCAAAGCAAACTGCAGTTGCTCCAAGGATTTCTTTGCCAAGTTGATGCTGGCAATCCGGTAATCTGCTTTAATTTCAAAATATCTAGCGGCTTGCTTTGCTTGTTTTTCTAGAGATTTTAAATTTTTGTCAATTTCAAAAAGTAGGTCTTCCACACGGGCCAAGTCAGCATCAGTGTCCTCTAGCTTTCGTAATGTTTCCCGCTTTCTATTTTTGAACTTGGAAATTCCAGCAGCTTCTTCAAAAAGTTCCCGTCGGGAATTGTTCTTATCATTAAGTAACTCATCAATCATCTTCAGTTCGATGATTGCATACGAGTTGGAATTGATTCCTGTATCCAGGAATAGGTTGGTGATATCTTTCAACCTGCAAGTGACCCCGTTGATTTGATATTCACTTTCTCCACTTCGGTAATACCTACGTGTGATGGTTATGTGCGTGTATTCTGTGGGTAGTAAATTTTTTGTATTTTCAAACGTTAGTGATACCTCTGCTAAGTTGGTAGGCTTCCGATTTTTGGTCCCGTTAAAAATCACGTTCTCCATTTTATCAGAGCGGAGCATTCGTGATTTTTGTTCGCCCAATACCCAACGAATGGCATCGACTACATTGGATTTACCACAGCCGTTTGGTCCCACCACTCCGGTGATGCCCTTGTCAAAGTGGATGACCATTTTGTCTCCAAAACTTTTGAAACCTTTGATTTCCAGCTTGCTAAGTAGCATCAGTGAGTTTAATTGGGATTAAGGGTTCAAAATAGCTTGAATATGGGATAATGGCAAAAAAAAGGATGAAATCAGCTCAATTTCAACATAGAAAATCCAATAGAGGAGAGGAACACAAAAAAGACGAATTCTTTTTTACAACTTTTTGAAGTACCTTGACTCCATGGATTTAGGACAAATCGTTTATGTGGTGGCTATAGTGGCCTATTTTCTGTATCGGGCGAGTTCCAAAAAGAAAGCTAAATCCCTCCCAGATGGAGATAATCCAGCTCCTGAGGCTCCTCAAAAAGGGTTCACTTTTGAAGAATTATTACGGGAGATTCGTGAAAGTCAAGAGCCAAAAATTCCTGAAGTAGTTATTGAAGCACCACCTGTTCAAACGGAGGAGCCTTTTCCAACATCTTCATATCACAAAAAACCAAAGAAGCATTCACTACCACAACAGGAGGTTGTAGTTGCTGAAGGGGTAGATGTTGAGGAGGAAAGTTCAATGCGAAATGCGCAGCAGAAGTTTTATGAGCAAACCGAGTCTACCATTGAGCCTTCACTCGCTGCACGGCCCAAGATTTATGAAATCCCCAAGGAAACACCAAACCCTTATGCAGAGTTGTTGAAGAATCCCAAATCTTTTCGGGATGCTGTCGTGGTGAGTGAAATTCTCAAGCCCAAACATTTTTAAAGAAAATTAGAACCTTTTCTTTTCAAAAGAGTTGATTACTTGTGTGTTACAAGTTTCTCTAAACCAACTGGAAATGGAAAAAAATCAATTTTTAAAAGCGGGTAATCTTTCTGAATCTCGAAGAAAGTTTTTGGAAAAAGCAGGTTTGGCTGCTGTAATTGGCTCTTTCGGAACTGCCTTTTTTACTTCTTGTGTGAGCTCTGAGGAACCCGACGATACGACAACGCCGCCTAATACAACTGCTCCCAATGGAATTACCATTTCAGGAAACACGGTACAGGTGAATCTGACTATTCAAAACAAGCTAGCCGCTTCAGGAGGATGGTTGTTGATTACTTCTGCCAAAACTTTGGTAGCAAATCTCAATGGCACGTATGTGGCTTTGACCTCGGTATGTACTCACTCCGGTTGTTTTGATAGTTGGTCATTCACCAATAGTCGATTTACCTGTACCTGTCACAATTCTATTTTTGATACCGCAGGTAAAGTGGTGCAAGGTCCGGCCGGCCAACCTTTAGATGTATATAGCACTTCTGTTTCAGGTTCTACACTCACGATCAACAAGTAAAACTTTATTCTGATTGGTTTATTTGTATGAGTCAAATTCATTTTTGGTCTCAATTCTTCAGGGGATTGAGACTTTTTTTGTGGATATTTATTGACAATTAGTGTCAATTTATAGTTTGTTATTTTTGATACTTGTATTTTTGGACAGTAATCGTCGAAACATATGGCCAAATCGAGTCCCATTGAGCAACAAAAGATTTTACGAGTATTCAAATTGATTAACCTGCTGCAAAGCACCATTGGCAAGCCAGTTCATCGCCTTGCGGAGTTGTTGCAAACCGATGAGCGGACAATTTATAGGTATTTTAAGCTGTTGGAAGCCTTGGGTTTTGTGGTCGTAAAGGAGTTTAGCAAGTATAAAATCCAAGATCGACCTGAATACTTACCCAAACCAAGTAATGGCACTACTTTTTCAGCAGAAGAAAACCAGTGGCTCAGTAGCCTATTGGAGGCTCAGGGCAAGGGGAATGCATTAAAGGATGCAGTTGCTCAAAAGCTGAATCTCCAATCAGGGGTTCAGGTAAGTACTGAGGACCTTTTCAAGGCCAACCTGGGTCGCTTGGTGGATTTGATTGCGCAGGGCATCACGCTAAAGAAGCAAATTTGGATTAAGGATTACTATTCCTTGCGGAGCGACACCGTATCGGACCGATTGGTAGAGCCAGTTGGATTTACGGCTGATTACGAACACATTCATGCATTCGAACTTGAAAGTCAATCCATGAAAATGTTTAAGATAGAGCGGATGGGAGAGGTAGTTATCGCTTCGGAAAGCTGGAAATATGAACTTGGCCATGAACTCCCCGAACAGGCCTTATTTGGATTTACGGGTAAGGGAAAGTTTTACATCAAACTTAAGCTTAGTAAAAAAGCCTATCAGCTTATGGTAGAAGAATACCCAACGGCACGACCCTTCATACAAATCAAAAATCGGAATCAATATTTTTTTGAAGGGGAGATTCCCCATTTGCCTGGCTTAGCTCGGTTTATTTTGAGCCTTCCTGGTGAAGTCAAGGTAGAAGAAGGAAATGAGCTAAAAGCCTATCTGACAGAACAGATTCAAAAAGGATTCTTTTAGGCTTGGTGCTCGGCTCTGAGAAGATCGTTGCTGGTCTTTACGGGGTTGAAAGTCAGGAGTGGAACCTCTACGAAAAGTGTGTTCCAATCAGCCATGGCTCCATTCCAAAGCCCTGGAAGTTCCAATGCCTTTAATACCTTTCCATTTTTAGATTTTTCGGTAATGAATCCGGTATTCATGTCTCTATATTGGAGTAAATCAAATGGGTTGCCCTGGTAATCTCGAGTGGCGCACACCAAATCTACTGGGTTAAAATGGGTAGAGGCCTTCAGATGCGCTAAGGATTCAGGATTGGAAGTGTCAATTTGAGCAGTTTCTAGGATTTGAAGGGACTGCGTTCCATCCTTTTCTTGGATCCAGAAGGGGCCGCCACCAGGTTCGCCTGTATTCTTTACCATTCCACAGACGCGAATGGGGCGATTGAGTTTGGACTTAAAAAATGTCGCTTGATCATTTAAGCTACCTTCTTGGATTGATTTAGGCACTATTCCTCCCAAATCCGTACAGTAAACCTGCATGGCAAATTGTACTGAACTGCTGGAAATTTCCAGATCGAGTGCTATTAAAGCTTGGAAGATGCGGGCTTGAACTTCGAGCAACCAACCAGCAAGGGCCATTTTGTAAGTTTGGGTAATTGGCTTCAACCGATCTGGAACTACGTTATCTATGTTTTTAATGAAAATTAAATCTGCTGAAATCTCATTTAGATTTTCCAAAAGTGCCCCATGGCCAGCAGGTCGAAACAAAAGACTTCCATCTTCTTCAAGAAAAGGGTCATTCTGAGCATCTACTGCTATGGTGTCCGTAGATTTTTTTTGATGTGAAAAGCTAACCTTGAATTCTACGCTGCTTTGTTGCTGAAGCTTAGGAAGATGCTTGTGTATTTCGGAGATAAATCCTGCTTCATGTTCAGGCGAAACCGTAAAATGAATTTGGACCTGATTGTTCTTTCCAAGGCCATACTGAATTCCTTCCACTAAATGCTCTTCGGCAGGACATCTATTTTCATCCGCATAGGCATGAAAGCGCAAAAGGCCTTTGGGTAGGTTTCCATATCCTAATCCTGAATCAGTAAGTAAGCTGGCTACTAGCTTTTTATACTCTTTTTTTTCTAAGAGGCCTGCTATGGATTCCCCTTGCTGCTGAAGCAGGGCATCCAAGTCTTGGTAAAAGGCAAACTGCTGGAGCTGAGAAATAAATTTCTGAGTAAATCCATCCAATTCATTACCATCCGTTTCTAAAAATGAAAATAAGTCTTTGAACATCCTGCTGGCTGCTCCAGATGCAGGAACAAATTTGACAAGCTCTAATTCCGAGGCTCTTTTTTCAAAATAGCTTTGGTAATCTTTTACTTTACTTTCCGACCAAACTTGTATGCCTCGAGCTGGATTAGCTGGAGCAACCAAGGTCAAAAAAGGAAAACCCTGCTTAAAGCTTTCCAGTTGCATTTGAACCGTTCCAATTTGCTTGCCTTGTGCGGTGATTTTTTGGGAGAGAATAGCGTCCATGACTTGGGTTTATAATTTGGCTCAGGATTTCAAGATAAATTACTTCCTGCTAATCCTCAACAATTGCCCAGAATTTATTTGAAACCAGGATACGTTAATGGGTAGGAAGTAGCTGAAACCGTATGGAATCACCCGCTTTTTTTTGTGCTAATCGAGATTGTGCATCTTCGCTGAGTTGAAGGATTCGTGGATAGCCTCCAGTAACACCTGCATCACGCATTAGGATTATGATTTTTCCGCCAGGTGTTAGCTGCACGGTTCCAGGAAAAACTGGGTTGGTAGGAAGGTCATCTAATTCGTTGGCCACCAATTCTTCCAACTGTATTCCCATTCGATTGCTCAATTTGGAAAGGTGAACCGGCTGATCTAGTAGGATGCGCTGTTGGTCAGCTGATAAAAGGGCCCAATCCGGTCCAGGATATGCTTGGATTGTCTCAGGCTCAAACCAGTCCGTAGACCATTTTGGTTTTGCTTGAAGTACAGCTTTAGAGTGAGTTGGAAGGTAATGTAGGTATTCACCCGTAGCGCGTGTGGCAGTGCCAGTGATGGACACAAAATCGCTTCCTGAACCTAAGTACTTTTCGACCTGAAAGCCACCTTCAATGCAGAGATACAATCTGGCTCCAATATGGAATGCCCCAATCTCTAGAAGATCTCCGGTATCTAGGGCAATAAGGGAAGGGTTTGAAATACCTACTTGATTGACAGTAACAGCGACAGTGGCGCCTGCTAGTGCAATGCGACAAGGGGCTTCAAATTTGATTTTGAGACCGGGTTGAACCAGTTCCAAGGCTACGGCTTGGCTTGGGTTTTTAAGTAAGTGGTTGGCCCAGTGATAGCTATGCAAATCCATGGCTCCAGATCTCGGAATGCCATAATTAGCCCCAAGAGCCCGTCCTCCATCCTGTAAAGAGGTTCCAGGGGGGCAACGCAAAAGATGGGCTTTTCCTAGGTTGGTGCTCATTGCAGGAAGTTTTTAGTATCGGCATCCTTCCAATTTTCAAATTGAGATGCAGTAATGGACACAAATTGGATTTGTTCTCCAGGTTTGGCCCATACCGGGGGTGTTTGTTTTGGATCAAAGAAGGGTAGCGGACTTCTTCCAATACTATGCCATCCTCCAGGACTTTGGATGGGGTAAATTCCAGTTTGCTTCCCACCTATGGCAACGGATCCTGCAGGTACTGCCAAAGCCGGTACATTTTTTCTGGGTAAATGAAGTTTTGGCGAAAGGCCATTCAAATAGAAAAACCCAGGAAGAAACCCAAAAAAATGAATCCGGTAAAGCCCTTGGGTATGCAATTGGATGACTTCCGCTACACTTAAATTTTTGGATTTGACAAAATCTTCCAAGTCCTGTCCGTATTCGGGATGGTAGCATACGGGAACTTGCCAAACCTTTTCAGGCAGCGGCTCAGGGTTGAGGTAAAGTGTTTCTACTAGGCGAGCAAATTCCTGTTGGGAAGCTAAATTTTTCCATAGCAAACTTAATCGTGTGAACCCCTGACGAACTTCCAGAATTGTGCTCGAAAAATTAGTTTGAACATAGTTCAAATAAGCAAATTGAATTGAAAGCAACTCATCAGTGGGCTCCGCATTCCATACCAGCTCTCCTAGGGTTGGGCTGATGTGTTGATAGCTAGGCTTCATGACCAATACCGTTTTCTCAGGGTTGGCAAAAAATCAAGAATGCTTGGATTATCGCCATGAAAGCATAGCGTATCTGCTGCAATCGGTAAATATTTTCCCGTTTGGCTCAGTAATTGTCCTTCAAAAATTAATCGATTTACTTGGGAATCAACTGATTCTAGGGTTTGGAGCAAGGAGCCTTCCTGGCTTCGCGGACTTAATTGGCAGTTGGAAGCATAGGATCGATCTGCAAAAACCTCTAATCGAATGGGAATGCCCTTCGCCTTAGCTTGCTTTTCCAACTGGGAATGCGGGGGAACAAGCAGCGGAGTGTTTGGGTAAAACTCCGCCAAAAAACCAGTCAGCAGACTCGCAAGCCCAGGATCTTTGGCAGCGTCATTGTATAATGCTCCATGAAATTTGATGTGATCCATGGGAATACCATGGGCACTTGCACTCGCGACAAACCAGCTGATTTGCTGTGCAATTTGTTCGATCAACTCCTCCGAAGAGATAGAAAGTGATACTCTTCCAAAATTTACTTTGTCTGGATAGGAGGGATGTGCTCCTGCTTTCTTGTTGAATTTTTTTGCTAGAAGAAGGGAGGCATCCAAACTCGCTTGGGTGCCATAATGTCCTCCACAAGCAAGACTAGCCACATCGATAAACGAAAAAATTTCTTCCTCCCAAGCAACACCTTCTCCAAGATCACAGTTTATTTGAGGAAGGAAAAGAGGTTTTTCATGTGGATTGGAGTCAGCCATCGATCTGGGAGGTCAGCACATTTAAATTAAGATCTCGACCACTATTCCTTTGTCTGGATTTACCACTACACGAATAGGTCCCTGGTTATTCTTTGTTTGAAAGACCACTACATAATTTCCATCGGTCCAAGCGGCTACTTCAGCCTTTTGCCAATCTCCCTGAATCGACGCTTTTTGAGCAGGACTTAGCGCGGTATAAGCTATATTTCGGTACACATCCAATGGATCTTCTGGAGATTCTACGGTGCAGGAGAATAAGAGCATGTTCAGAACTGCAAAAAGAACAAGGTTGAATTTCATGGCGGTGAGGGTTTACTTCTCAAATTTGAAAAAAATTCCTTTCTTGACAAGTAGAAAAGTAAATTAGCCAGTAAGATGTCCTTTGTCTCAAAACTTCCACAGGTCGGTACGACCATTTTCACGACCATGTCAAGAATGGCGCAGGAGGAAAATGCAATTAATTTGGCGCAAGGGTTTCCAGGCTTTGGTTCGGATCCCGACTTACTGGAGTTGGTGGCAAAGTATACTCGGGGAGGATTCAATCAATATGCGCCTATGTCGGGTGTTTCTGAGTTGAAACATGCCTTGGCGACAAAAAGTCAGCTGACGCAAGGGTATTTTCCTGATCCTGAATTGGAGGTGACAATCGTTTCAGGTGCTACTGAGGCTCTTTTTGCGGCATTTACAGCCGTGGTTTGCGCTGGAGATGAAGTCATTGTTTTGGAACCTTGCTACGATAGCTATGTTCCTGCAATTACCTTGAATGGCGGTATTCCAGTGTTTGTGCCTTTGAAGTCACCGGATTTTTCTGTGGATTGGGAGTTAGTTGCCTCCAAAATAACTTCAAAAACCCGCGCCATTGTGGTCAATAGCCCCCACAATCCCAGTGGCTATGTTTGGAGTCAAGTGGATGTGGATCGTTTGGCGGCACTTGTTGTACAGCATGGTTTGTATGTCATCAGTGACGAGGTCTATGAACATATCCTCTTTGATGGTAGAAGGCATATTTCTTTAGGTTCGAACCCTCTTTTACATGAGCGAACTTTTGTATGTGGATCTTTTGGCAAAACCTTCCATGTGACGGGCTGGAAAATAGGTTATTGCATAGCTCCATTAGCTTTGAGTCAAGAATTCCGAAAAGTGCATCAGTTCCTAACATTTAGCACGGTTACCCCGATGCAATATGCTCTCGCGGAATACCTAGACCACGCAAACCATTACCTTGACTTACCGGCCTTTTACCAAAAGAAACGAGATTTGTTTCTAAAAGGGTTGAAAACGACCCCCTTCAGCTTTCAAGCCAGTCAAGGAAGTTTTTTCCAGTTGGTGTCCTATGCACATCTCAGCAAAAAATCCGATGTGCTGCTAGCCGAACAGATGACTCGGCAACTCAAGGTCGCCTGTATCCCCGTATCCGTATTTTATTCGGATGGACAGGATGATCAAGTGCTTCGCTTTTGCTTTGCCAAAAAAGAAGAAGAGCTGGTAGAAGCCTTGCGGCGAATTCAAAAAATAGAAACCCTCTTTTAATTTCAGTAAATCATTGAATATTAATTAATTGTATATTAGACAATTAATCAAAACTTTGAGTAAAAAACACCTATGAAAACCTGGATTTTTTTCTTGTCTTTTATGGCTTTTGTGGGTGTGGCTTGGGCACAAGAAGCCGATTTTGAGCAATGGAAAATCAAGCGAACAGCCGAGTTGACTGGGGAAGATGGCTGGCTTAATTTGGCAGGACTGTTCTGGATGGAGGCTCGTTCGCCTTACTTGGAAGAGGCAAATTCTACACTTGGCTTTGCAGAAAAGGCGGGTTTTACCACCTTGGGAAAGTTTGAGTTTGGGCAGGATTCAGTATGGTTTGTTGGGACGAGTTTACTCAATCAAGAAAAAAACAGCTTGTCTGAGCTCAATAGGACGCTAGTATTTCCAACAGCATACGGATCAGGAGGAGTTTATTACAAGAATTGGAAGTGGACGATTATACAACGAGGTGGTAACTATGCGCTCCGGATGCGGGATTTATCCCACCCCAATCTGCGAGAATTTACTCCAACTCCCACATTTGACTACAATTCAACCTTTCGTTTACCGGCAAAGTTGATTCCCCGCTTCAACCAAACGATGGATATCCCAAATGTATTGGGTCAGGTGATTTCTTGGAAAGTTATTGGTGTACTACAGTTTGAATATGAAGGGAAAGATTTTGAATTGCTGGTAGTGGATGAACTTGGAAAGTTGTTTGTCCTTTTCTCTGATGAGACGAGTGCACAGCAAACCTATCCCACAGGACGCTACCTGTACGTCAATCCTCCGGACGCTAAAGGAATGACCCTCCTTGATTTTAATTATGCCTACAATCCTCCTTGTGCCTATACGGAGTTTGCAACTTGCCCAATTCCTCCCAAATCCAACCGACTTCCATTTGCAGTACATGCTGGAGAAAAGATGCCAAAAGGTCATTAACTGGAATAAAAAAAGGGGTTTAAACCCCTTTTTTAGCCTAGTGCTTTTCTAGCGTATTCCAAACATTTTTGAACTTCCTTGACGGCATCAGATCCTTGAGGAATTTGATATTCCAACTCCACCGTAGCTGGGAAGGAGTATTTATTTTTCTTCATTAGCTGCAACACCTCTACAATAGGCGTATCACCAGTTCCCCAGCTAACATTTCCTTTGCCATTGGCAGGGGTTTTACGATCCTTTGTATGCATGCTAAAGATTCTGGAATGATGTTTCTCAATAAGTGGGATCAGATCTGTATGGCCTGCAGCAATGTAATGTCCTGCATCTAGGTTCAACCCATTTTTGGAGCTTTGGCCAAGTGCAGTATCCCAAAAAGTAAAGGTCTCCTGCTCGTGGCCATGGTAGCCAACAGACATTTGTTCTTTTTCACCCAATTTGCCCAAGCGCATCGTCTGGCTATCATCAGATGGATGTTCCAAAGTTACATGACTTGCACCTAAGGCTTTGGCGGCACGCATTCCATAAGCAACTTCCAGGTCAGAGTTGTTTGCTCCAAAGGCATTGGGCTTGAACGCATAAATGCTCACTCCCGCATCCTTGTACATTTTTCCAAATTGTTCAAACTTCTTCATATCGGCATTGGCACGCCAGTCGGCCACAACTTTGTTGAAGGCTGTACTTTGGGCTTGAAGGTCTGAAAGTTCCTTTTTCTCGTCTTCTGTAAGGGCTTCTCCGCGACGTTGTTTTCCTCCCAATTGGAAAATTCGCATGCGATTAAAGGTAGGGGTAGGCATACCCGCAAAACTTTCTGCAGGATCACCCATCAATTCGATGGAGGAAATGCCAGAATCTAGGACATATTTAAGCGTCGCTTCGGCACTTTGATCTGCCATGGATCGAAACGAGTAGGTGATGCACCCGATCTGAACGCCATTGATTCGAGAATTGGGTTTTCCTAAGGATTTGATTAAGGCTGGTGCTCCTTGGAGCCAAGTAGGGGCGGTGAGGACACCGGCTAATCCAAGGGCAGATTTTTGAAGAAACTCGCGACGATTTTTCATGTGTAGCTGTTTGATTAATAGTAGTTCAATTTAAGCTATTTGGTAGAAAGTCCCTAGGAATTTTGACTAGCGGCAAGTTGGAATTACTTTCTGAATTCGGTTTGGATTTGAATGAGTTACATTTTTAATAGATATTTGAAAAGTATCGTGTAGGAGTAACTGCTATACTATTCCAAAAATTGAACTTACCGAATTATCGGTACTATATCGCTGCTAATGAATGCCTTTTACAAGCTTCCAAAAGTGCTTCAATGGGTGCTTGCCTTATTCTTGTTAGTGGGAGGATTTTTTCCAGCGCTTGCACTGATCGAGCTAGGGTATGAATACCCCATAGCCTATCTGCTATTTTTCGTGTATCTCCCAATTGGGCAATTTTCTTTTACTCCATTTTTCACCCTGCTTGGTGTCTACCGATATTATTCACCGATGCTACTAGGCTACATGTCCTCCAACACTCAAATTGATTTGCATAGTGGCGGTAGTTTTGACTATTTATTTGTGATGCGCAACTACAAGTCTGGGGTTGAATTGAGAAATAGGCTCTTGCTTTTTCAGCTGGAAGGCCTCAAAAAAATAAGTCAATTGATTGAAGAAAATACCATTCCTGAATCCGTAACTATAGTAGGGACCTCTTATTTTTTTAGCGAACGAACAACCAAAAAAATAGGATTTGAGCTCATTGATCCTTCCCTGTTTTACAGGATCAATCTATTTGCCAACTTCTTGGATTTAGTTTGGATGTATTCCTTATCACAAGGTAAATGGACCATTCCTAAGGTTTGGAAAGCAAAAAAAGTGCAAATCACCGGGCAAAAATTACTGGAAAACAAAGGGCAGCTTGAGGCCCTCTACGAAAAGTTAAGTTCAAAAATAGCTGCATGACCAAAATAATCAGTCATGCAGTCTTGCCAAGGTAGTAAGTCAACTTAGCAGCATTTTTTTTGATGTAGTTTCCTAATTTCAATAACCTACTGCCTTATCATCCCCTCTAGGATCTGCCCCTCCTTCAAGTTTGCCATTGGATAAGACTCGAATGGCATCTACTTTTCCTATGATTGGACTTGCACTTTCGTTGATCAAATAGCCACGAGATTTGAGCGTACGAAGAAGGTCCGTACCAAAAGCCTTGGGTTCAAAGTTCACAAGGTCAGGCAACCACTGGTGATGAAATCTCGGAGCATTGACTGCTTCCTGCATGCCCATGTCAAATTCATAAACATTCAATATGGTCTGCAATACGGAAGTGATGATGGTTGATCCTCCGGGAGTTCCCACGACCATAGCTAGTTTTCCCTCTTTTTCTACGATGGTAGGAGTCATGGAACTGAGCATGCGCTTGCCTGGAGCAATGCTATTTGCTTCGGTACCTACTAGTCCAAACATGTTGGGAACTCCAGCTTTAGCGCTGAAATCATCCATTTCATTGTTCATGAAAAAGCCCAACTCTTCAATATATACCTTCGATCCATAGGCACCATTCAGCGTGGTTGTCACCGAAACAGCATTACCTTCCGCATCCACAATAGAGTAATGGGTAGTTTCCATGCTTTCTGAAAATGAGAGATCCCCGCGGGCGATATCTACGGATTTACTGGCCTTTTCAAAGGAAAAACTACTCATTCTCGACTTGAGATAGGTAGAGTCAAGCAATTGTTTTGTTGGGATGTTTACAAAATCAGGATCTCCCAAATAGTGATTCCGATCCGCATAGGCACGACGCTCTGCCTCCACGAGCAGTTGCACATATTCATGAGAATGGTGTCCAAGCTTGCGTAGGGGATACGGCTCGAGCATCTTGAGGATTTGGCCCAAGGTAATTCCCCCAGAGCTAGGAGGAGCCATGGAGATAATTTTTAGGTCTCGGTAGGGGAAAACAATGGGATTTCTCCAAACGGCTTTGTACTGAATAAGGTCCTTTTTGGAAATGATTCCTCCATTTTTCTGAAAATGATTGATTAGGATTTTTGCCGTTTCTCCTTTGTAAAATTCATTTTTCCCATTCTTCGCAATTCGCTCCAAAGTATTCGCGAGCGCGGGTTGCTTTAACGTGTCACCCGCTTTAATTTCTTTTCCAAAAAAGGTGTTTGGACCATTTACATCGATGAAAATCTGCCGATGATTCTTCAGACTCTCAGCCTGATTTTTAGTCACTACATAGCCATTTCGAGCCAGATCAATTACCGGTTGCAACACTTGTTTGGGGCTCAATTTCCCAAACTTGGCCTGAGCTTCAAAAATACCTGCCAAAGTCCCCGGTACTCCAGAAGCTAATATTCCTAGGGTACTCAGTTGTGGGATCACATTCCCATCTTTATCCAAATACATGTCTTTAGATGCTGCTAAGGGTGCTTTTTCCCGGTAGTCCAAACTTCCGATTTGGCCATCTGCCATCCGATAGACCATAAATCCACCACCGCCCAAGTTGCCCGCGAAAGGGAAAGTCACTGCCAATGCCATTTCTGTAGCCATCATGGCATCAAAGGCATTACCTCCCTGCTTCAAGATTTCGACTCCGATCTTGGAGGCTTCTTCACGTGCGGAAACTACCATGGCATGATCAGCTACTAGACCTTGTGAAGCTGAGGTTTGTGCTTTGATTTCACCAGCAAACCATCCAAAAAGGATTAAGCTGATTGGTATCAAATAGTGCTTTCGATGAAAGGGATTCATTCGCGCTGATGTTTACTGATGACTACTTAAACTCTTAACTGATCACATGCAATTTACCAATCTTCTCATGGAGGCAGTGTTCCATTGGTGGAATTTCGAAAGGAAAATTTAAACCGCGCTTATTTTTAACAATTAGCCATGGATTGAGTTCTATTCTTCAAAACCAGGTTGGAACATCCTTTCCTCTCTATTTTGAAGAAATAGGGTATAAAATGGGTTTGTAAACAAAAACAAAAAGCGAATTGTCCTTAATTTTGTGCGTTAATCTTTCTTGTGATGCAGAAAAATAAAAAAATATTCTTGTTTCTTTTTGTGGTATTCATGCTGATCATTCTCTACGTGAGCTATGATATTTCCAGTAGAACTACTTTTCCTGGATCTAAGGGCAACTTGAAAGAACGAATTTCTACAGAAGTTCAAAAATAAAATTCATGATAGGAAAGAAGATTGATGTAGATCGTTTGGATCTAGACTTGATGAAAGAGAAGACTACGGAAAATCCTGGGCTTCTTCCGTATGGACATCATTCAGGTAGTGCATTGATAAAGCCAGAAGATAAGGGGAAGATCACGGGTAGAGCAGTGGCAGCCATGCATTCGCAAACGGACATGCAAATGGCCCAGATCTACGATCAAATGAAGCTTTTAGCCGATCAAGCCAAGAAAATTCAGTCTCGAATTGAGGTTTCAGAACGAATCTACCAAGCGTCTATCTCCTTTGAACCCTTAATCAATCACCGGTACTTCTTGTATCAAAAAGAGGATGGTACTGACTTTATGAGCATGATTGCTCCAGAAGAATGGGGTAGAAAAAAGAATTGGGCAAATTTTGTAGCCGAAATAAAACTGCTGGCAGACCATACCTGGGAAATCCTCCGCGAAGAAAGTTAAGCCAATGGAGCACCTGATGACCAGGCAACTGGATCTGATTCTAAAAGAAGGGGGAGCTACCTACGACTGGCAAGTAGATTTTGAAGTCCAGCCCCGCTACTTGGATGCGCGTTGTAAATCCTGGCTTACTACCGCTTTGGAAGATTTGGGAGGAAAGTGTCCCTTTCCACTTTTTGAAAAAGTTCCGGTCGATTTTAAATTAGGAAGAACACTTATTCTTTGGGATGAGGAATTGGCATTTAATCGGTACCGAGGGATCACTTTTAGGTCCGAGATGTATGAAGAATTTCAATTTACTTTTTTGGAAGGCCACAAGCGCCTCTGCAGAACCTACGAGAAAGAAGCACTAAAAGCAGGGATGCAGCAACGGATTTGGGAAGGTCCTCCCTTGGCTACTCGTGTATTTGGTCAGCCTTCAGAGCCCGGGGATTTTCACGGGATAGGGGCAACAGGCTGGAAATTACTTGCCTACAATCACCTGCAAGTGGATTTATTGACCCGAATACATGGGTATAAATTGATTCGTTTGAGTCCTTACGAGACGATCATGACTGGTGGATCGCTGAAGCGATTGGATCAACTTTTAATCAATCCCAAGGAAGAGCAGCGCAGCATGCTGTTTGCTTGGCTGATGCGAAAACTGGGGTAATCTAGAAGGTGGACTTGGGAACTGTTTAGGCGAAAAGTCCAAATATTTCACGCTCAATTTTTTCGACGATGAAAGAAAAATCTCCAGGGCGCTCCACAAAATCCAAGTTATTTACATCAATGATCAGCAATTTTCCTTCTTTGTAGCCAGCAATCCATTCCTCGTAATGGGAGTTTAGATTTTTTAAGTAATCAATTCGCATGGCTGTTTCGTAGGTTCTTCCTCGCTTTTCGATTTGCCCTACGAGTTTGGGAATGTCTGCCTTCAAATAGATCAAGAGATCTGGAGCCTTGACATGGGAGATCATCGAGTCAAACAATCTTTTGTAATTGGCATAGTCTCGCTCTGAAAGTAATTTGCTTTTGTACAGATTGGCCGCAAAAATGTAGGCATCTTCGTAGATTGTCCGATCTTGGATGGTCGATTCACTACTTCCTTGGATTGTTTTGAGTTGATTGAAACGAGAATTCAAAAAGTATACTTGCAGGTGAAAGGACCAACGCTTCATGTCTTCGTAAAAATCAGGCAGGTAGGGATTGTCATCTACTGCCTCAAATTCAGCCTTCCATCCGTAATGTTTTGCTAATTTTTCAGTAAGCGTGGTTTTGCCGCTTCCAATATTTCCAGATACTGCTAAATGCATGGGTATTACTTTAAAAATCTAGGGGAAACCGGGTACTCTTTGGTGCCGGCAGGGTAGCAATAAAAACCCTCCCCAGATTTTACACCTTTGTATCCAGCAGTTACCATATTGATCAGCAGTGGGCAAGGTGCATACTTTGGATTGCCAAAGCCTTCGTGCAGGACACGCAAAATGGATAGGCAAACATCCAAACCAATAAAATCAGCCAATTGAAGCGGACCCATGGGATGAGCCATCCCCAATTTCATGACGGTATCAATCTCAGAGACTCCGGCCACTCCTTCGTACAAGGTATAGATGGCTTCGTTGATCATGGGCATCAAAATTCGGTTGGCCACAAATCCAGGATAATCTTGGACTTCCACCGGTACTTTTTCCAACTGAACTGATAAATCCATGATGCGGGTAGTGGTCACCTGAGAGGTGGCATAGCCTCTAATTACTTCCACCAACTTCATGACAGGAACAGGGTTCATAAAGTGCATCCCAATTACTTGGGAGGGACGCTGCGTCACAGCAGCTATCTGGGTAATGGAAATGGAAGAGGTATTGGAGGCCAAAACTGCGTTAGCAGGTGCCAATTGGTCCAATTGACGGAATAAATCCAATTTAATTTCAATCCTTTCTGTAGCTGCTTCTACTACTAAATCTGCTTCTTTCACTCCATCAGCTAAACTGGTAAAGGGAGTAATCCGCTGCAAGGAAGCATCTTTATCCGCTTCTGTTAGGGTCCCTTTGGCGATTTGCCGATCCATATTTTTGGTAATAGTAGCCATGCCTTTGTTGAGCTGATCTGCGGAAAGATCCACAAGGGCTACGTTAAAACCGTATTGTGCAAATAAATGGGCAATGCCGTTGCCCATGGTGCCAGAACCGATGACTGATATATTTTTCATCTAAAGAACTAAGGAAAATTGGATGGGAATTATTCAAAGTTGTGTAGTTCAAAACTACGGGTAAGCCGTACGAATTCCAACTCAATTGTGGGCTTTCCCGACAAGGAATGTCTGTATTTTTATCCCTCTTGAAATAGGATAAATCTTTACCTTTGGCACATGAAAGAACTTGGACTGGTTAACAGCCTATACATTAACCGATTTACTGATTTTGGTGCCTATCTAGCTTGTCGGGATGGAGAAGAAGTGTTGCTTCCCAAAGGATATTTGAGTGGAGAAGAGAAGGAAGGGGATGTGGTCACGGTTTTTGTGTACACCGATAGTGAAGATCGGCCGGTGGCTGTGACGGATACGCCTCATCTACTTTTGGATCAATTTGGTGTCTTGACTTGTAAGGAAGTGACTTCTTTTGGTGCGTTTATGGATTGGGGATTATTGAAAGATCTTTTTGTCCCCAATGCAGAAATGGCAAAGCCAATGACTCCCGGTCAAAAATACCTTGTCCGAGTTTGTTTGGATTACCGATCCAACCGATTGATTGGGGTCAGTAAGTACCGTGAATTTTTATATCCAGCCCCAAAAGATTACGTTCCTGGAAATGAATGTGAAGGCTTGATTTTTGAAAAAACAGAGCTAGGGTATAAGGTTTTGTTGGAAGATCGTTACGAAGGATTGCTGTACGCAAATGAAGTTTTCCAAGACTTGACCCTGGGAGAAACCCGTAAACTTTGGGTAAAAAAGCGCCGAGAAGATGGAAAAATTGACCTCCAATTGCTGCCCTTTGGTCGAGTGAAATACGAAGAAGGGGCTGAAAAAATCTTAAAAATTCTTCAGGAAAAAGGGTTTTTGCCGCTTCATGACAAATCAGATCCTGAAGCCATTCAGAAAGTGCTAGGCATGAGTAAAAAGCAATTCAAGCAGTGCATTGGGCAATTGTACAAAGCTCAAGAGATTACCATACATGACGATGGAATTTCACTCAGCCGGGACTAATCGAATTTTATAAATTCTTTTGCTCGAACACAAACCCATTAACAGGTATCAGCGATGTCCCTAGATTTAGATAAGTTTTCCAAGGAGAGTAAGTCAGAGTTTCCTGCAAACAAAAAAATCAAGGATAAGCTTAAAGCCACTCGCCCCAAAAATCTCGATGCAAAGTTTCATCAGGCGCATGAAGAAGCGTTTGAAAAGATCGATTGCCTTGACTGTGCCAACTGCTGCAAAACGACAAGTCCTATTCTCATTCAAACGGATATTGATCGGTTATCCAAAGTATTTCGGATGCGGTCTAGTGAATTTATCGATGCCTATCTTTTCCGAGATGAGGAGGGAGATTACGTGTTTAAGGGTGCTCCATGCCCCTTTTTAGGGGTAGATAATGCCTGTCTGGTGTACGAAGATCGTCCCAAAGCTTGCAGAGAATATCCCCATACCGATCGAAAGAATATGCTCGGTATTTTGGATTTAACTTTAAAAAATACTTTGGTCTGTCCTGCAGTTCTCAAAATTTTTTACGAAATCGGCAAAGATTATAAGAAGTAAAGGAATAGTTTTGCTTTTTTAGCGAACCAAAAAGGACGAAGTAAATTATGAACGTTTCGGATAGCCAGTTTTTAGGAATAGATGTTGGAGGTACGCATCTCAAAATTGGATTAGTAGATAAATCAGGCAACATAGTTCAGTTTTTCAAAGAAGATACCACTTCTTATAGAGAACATGCAGATGGATTTGGACCCAATTTCGTTCAGGTGATTGGAACCTATTTGGATAAGTTTCCAAATGTTCAAAAGGTCGGCATTGGATTGCCTGGCATGATCAGCAAAGATCGTATGATCCCGCTTGAGATTCCGGCTATTCCAGCCTTGAATAATTATCCTTTAAAAGCAGCGCTAAAGTCTAAGTACCCCAATCATGATTTTTTCCTTGAAAATGACGCAGCAGCAGCTGCAATTGGAGAGTTTCAATTTGGTAAGGGGACTGTTTCTTCCAATTTTCTATTCATTACCATGGGCACAGGGATTGGAAGTGCCTTGGTATTGGATGGGCAGGTTTTTAAAGGTTCCCGTGGCAATGCACTTGAAATGGGGCACATGCTCTCTAGAGGAAATACAGGTCTCGAAACCTTAATTGGAAGGGGAGGGATTTTAAAGATCATGGCCAATTTGATCGCTGCCTATCCCGAAAAGGCAGGAGAGCTTAGAGGAAAAGAATTGGGAACTCACCTGCTAGTGGACACAGCCCGCGAAGGCAATGAAGTTTCGCTAATGGTATTCAAAGAAGTTGCCGAGATTATCAGTGAATCCATTGTATCCACCATTCGCGTGCTGGATGTGACAGATGTATATTTTGGAGGTGGTATCGCTGCTGGATTGGAGTTTATGATGCCAACCATTGAATACAATACCCGAAAATACTTGACTCCGTACTATGTGAAGGATCTGAAACTAAAGAAAGCTACTCTAGAAAATAATGCAGGTACCTTAGGAGCTGCAGCCTTGTGTTTTATGGATTCTGGTCTGTAATCGTCACTTCAGAGACCTTACTCAAGGCATTCATTCGAAAAAGAACTCGCAAGGGTTCTTTTTTTAGTTCTACCCCAGTACAATCCGAACTGGGTTCCAGAAAATAAAAGAAAAAGCTTTGGCTTTTGTCTACCAATTCTACGCGGTCCGGTCTTCCAAAAGTCTTGATTAGGGCCTGGTTGTCTATCGCCAAAAATTGATTTTTGATGGTGCGGAACTCTTCCATGTCTTGCAATCGTAAGCCCTTGCAGCCATACCGATCTGATTTCCAGTTTTCTAGATTGATTTTTCCTGCATCTACTGCTGAGCTACAAGCACTGAGCCAAGTGAGTAATGAAAGGGTAAGGATCAAAAATGAATTTTTCATGAAGGATTTTTTGAATGGCTAAAGATCGTTGGAATTTCGATAGTGTTCCTCTTGCAAAACACTAAAAATAGAATTCGACTTAAATTGTCACTTTTGAACTCAAACAAAGGGCAGAAGGTTTATTCAAATCGGTTATATTGCAGCTTCAATCCCATATTTCATGTATTACAGATTCGGAAAGGTTTTCTATTTCTTCAGCGTGCTGGTTTTTCTCATTGCGCTATTGTATTTCTATGCGGCATTGCCCGAACAGATTGGATTTAGTTTGGATGAGCAAGGAACTGTGGTTCGTGATTTTGCGAAAAGCACCTTCTTTTATGCGTTAGCTCTTGCTTTTTTGCTGCTCAACCTGGTCACGATTTATACTCCCAAAACTTTAGAAACAAAAGCAAACCGAAAGTTACATCGCCTATTTCCAATTGGTGACCCTTACCGTGACTACCTATTGACCTGGTTTTATTCTTTTGGAGGCTGGGTTAACTTTAGTTTATCGTTGGCAGGCTTGTTTGTCCATGCCATCAACAATCAAGAGTTTATTAGTGCTTCTGCATATAACCTTTGGTTTTTCTTGATGCCAGTTATCCTTTTTGTTTGGATGGGGCTATTGTTTCTGTTGCTTTTCAAAAAATTCAAATCCACTCAAGTGGGAATTAACTAGTCGATGGCAGAACAAGTAAGTTATACCGAAGACAGTATCCGTTCGCTAGACTGGAGAGAGCATATCCGCTTGAGACCGGGCATGTATATTGGAAAATTAGGTGATGGAAGTGCGCCAGATGACGGTATTTATGTGTTGGTTAAGGAAATTCTAGACAATTCCATCGACGAACACATGATGGGAAATGGGCGAACCATTGAGGTGAAAATTTCAGAACATAAAGTTGAAGTTCGCGACTACGGAAGAGGGATACCACTTGGTAAAGTGATTGACTGCGTTTCCAAGATCAACACTGGAGGCAAATACGACTCAGGAGCATTTCAAAAATCTGTAGGACTCAATGGAGTAGGTACCAAGGCAGTTAATGCGCTTTCTGATTTTTTTAAGGTGCAATCTTTCCGAGATGGGGAATGTAAAGTAGCGGAATTTGAAAAGGGAATTCT
>CAMCBC010000016.1 GCA_945872775.1 Spirosoma fluviale
ACAAAAAGAGATTTGTTTTGACACGGAAACGACCAGTTTGGACGCCATGAACGCCGAGTTGGTGGGACTATCCTTCTCCTATTTGGAAGGGGAGGCCTATTACATTCCGCTGGAAGCAGATCAAAACGAAGCCAAAGAAGTGTTGGAATTGCTTCGTCCAGTATTTGAAAATGAGTCCATTCTCAAAATCGGCCAAAACATCAAGTACGACTTGCTAGTCCTCAAAAACTACGGGATAGAGGTCAAAGGAACGCTATACGATACCCTCTTGGCGCATTACCTCATTGAACCAGAAGGCAAGCATGGCATGGATTGGCTCGCACAGCAATACCTACAGTACAAGCCTGTATCGATTACCGAATTGATCGGAAAGAAAGGCAAGGGGCAAGGAAATATGCGGGATGTTGACGAGGATGAGGTGACGGCCTATGCATCTGAAGATGCGGACATTACGCTCAGATTAAAAGGAAAATTGGATCCAATCTTACTTTCCAATGGCTTGAAAAAGCTCGTGGAAGAGGTAGAAAATCCTTTGATTCCAGTGTTGACTGACATGGAGTTTGAAGGAGTTCGGATCGATACGGGGAGCTTGGCAGAGCTGTCGGTTACCCTGGAACAAGAAAGCAAGGAAATCGAGAAGCGCGTGTACGAATTGGCAGGTGTACGGTTTAATTTGGCTTCGCCCAAGCAGCTTGGGGAAGTGCTTTTTGAAAAACTCAAGCTAGACCCCAAGGCCAAAAAAACCAAGACTGGGCAGTATGCCACAGGTGAAGAGATCTTGAGTAAGATGGCAGACGAACACGAGATCGCGGAGGCCATTCTCGAGTATCGTCAAATGGTCAAGCTGAAGTCAACCTACGTGGATGCGCTTCCTACGATGATCAATTCCAAGACAGGCAGGATTCACACCACCTACAACCAGTTTGTGGCAGCGACAGGGCGTCTTTCTTCGATCAACCCCAACCTGCAAAATATCCCGATCCGTACCGCGCGAGGAAGAGAGATTCGAAAGGCATTTGTGCCTCGAGATGAGAATTATGTCCTGCTTTCTGCCGATTATTCCCAGATTGAACTGCGACTGATGGCGGCATTTTCGCAGGATGAGTCCATGCTGGAAGCTTTCCGTACTGGACGTGATATCCACGCCACCACGGCTGCCAAAATCTTCAAGGTTCCCTTGGATGAGGTAACCACAGACATGCGAAGAAAGGCCAAAACTGCCAACTTCGGGATCATTTACGGTATCTCTGCCTTTGGGCTCGCCCAGCGCCTATCCATTCCTCGCGGAGAAGCCAAGGAGATTATCGATGCCTATTTCACCGAGTTTCCTGCAGTCAAGCAGTACATGGATGGAGCGATTGAAAAGGCACGAACGCAAGAATACGTAGAAACGATTCTTGGGCGCCGACGCTACCTGCGGGACATCAATAGCCGCAACATGACCATGCGTGGTTTTGCTGAGCGAAATGCAATCAACGCTCCACTTCAAGGATCGGCAGCAGATCTCATCAAAGTGGCCATGATCCACGTACAGGCTTGGATGAAAGCTAAAAATTTGAAGTCCAAACTCATTCTCCAAGTGCACGATGAACTCGTGTTTGATGCGCACAAGGACGAGGTGGAGTTACTCAAAAAAGAAATTCCTGGTTTGATGTCCAATGCCATTCCGCTGCCCGTGCCGATCGAAGTTGAAGTCGGCGTAGGTCCGGACTGGCTGCAAGCGCATTAAATATGGTACGAAGTACCATGTACAAGGTACCAAGTATGAATTTCTGGAATCCTATTCATTCTGCTTTTTGATTACACTAGGTTTATACCTATGGAAATAGAATGTTCATTTAGAAAATACTTTGTACTTGGTACTTTGTACCTTGTACAAACTTTAATTCCTTTACCTTGTCTAAAGTAAAAACCACCTTTTTCTGTCAAAACTGCGGAGCACAGAGCCCGAAGTGGACTGGTAAATGCCCTTCCTGTGGGGAGTGGAATACCTATGTAGAGGAGATTATCCAAAAAGAAGAGCCTGGAAAAGGGAGTTGGAAACCGCAGGGGTCCGGAGCCAAAAAAGCGAGCACACCCAAGAAAATTGATGAGGTCAACTACGAGGAGCAGCCCCGCTGGATTACCTCCGATCCGGAACTGGATCGGGTGCTGGGTGGAGGCATTGTCTCGGGTTCACTGGTTCTGATTGGGGGCGAACCCGGAATTGGGAAGTCCACACTCATGCTTCAGATCGCCCTGACGCTTAAAGGCAAAAAAGTGCTTTACGTATCTGGCGAGGAAAGTGAAGCGCAAATAAAAATGCGGGCAGATCGAATGGCTGCCAAAAACCCAGATTGCTACGTACTTTCTGAGACGAATACCCAGCAGATTTTTCAGCAAATCGATGCGCTAACCCCGGATTTTTTGGTCATCGACTCCATCCAAACGCTCCACAGTCAATACGTAGAATCTGCTGCTGGATCGGTTTCTCAGGTACGCGAATGCACGGCAGAACTGATGAAGTTTGCCAAGGAAACAGGCACGCCTGTGTTTTTGATCGGTCACATCACCAAAGACGGTTCCATAGCAGGTCCCAAGGTATTGGAGCACATGGTGGACACTGTCTTGCAGTTTGAAGGGGATCGACACTTGACCTATCGCATCTTGCGAACCTCCAAAAACCGATTTGGTTCCACCCACGAACTCGGCATCTATGAAATGCGAGCAGAGGGACTTCGGGCTGTTTCCAATCCCTCGGAAATCCTACTTACGCAGCGAGAAGAAGTGCTCAACGGCGTAGCGATCGGCGCGATGTTAGAGGGTAACCGTCCCTTGTTGATTGAGATTCAGTCCCTAGTCAGTCCAGCGACCTACGGCACCCCGCAGCGCAGCAGTACGGGGCACGATGCCAAGCGCCTCAACATGCTTTTGGCGGTATTGGAAAAACGGGGAGGCATGCGCCTCGGACAGCAAGATGTGTTTTTGAATGTGGCAGGAGGTCTGCGGGTGGACGACCCCGGACTAGACTTGGCGGTCTGCGCCTCGCTGATTTCGAGTTACGAAGATACGCCCGTGTCGGAACAAATTTGCTTTGCCGGCGAGGTAGGCCTAGGCGGTGAAATTCGAGCGGTGTCTCGCATCGAAAACCGCATCGCCGAAGCGGAGAAGTTGGGATTCAAAAAAATAATGGTTTCCAAGTATGCCGTTAAAGGAATGGATTTGAGTAAGTACAAAATCCAGGTTGTCCAAGTGAGCAAGCTGGAGGAGATGTATCAGTTGATTTTTTGAGTTCGCGGGTTGACCGAAAAAACTAACAAGTAGGCCCCAACTCATATTCCAGATAGATGCAATTTTCTAGAACTAGTCTTGTTCTTTACCTTTAAAAAATAATCCCTTCATCCAATTTTATGTCTCCAAACGACCACCTACCCGACCAAAACTTAGACCCTCAAGATTGGGATGCCATGCGAATCCTCGGCCATCAGATGGTAGATGACTTGATTGATTACTGGAAAGGAATTCGAGAGGAAAAAATCTGGAGACCCATCCCCAAGGAGGTTAAGACTTTCTTGAACCAACCCATTCCTGAAAATGGTCAATTGCCTGAGGAGGTCTACCAAGAGTTTAAGCAGTACATTTTTCCATACAATAAAGGGAATGTGCACCCCCGATTTTTTGCCTGGATCCAAGGCACAGGGACTCCCATGGGAACCTTTGGTGACTTGCTTGCCTCGGGTATGAATCCCAATACTGCCATTGGCGAGCATTCGGCCATGTATGTGGATCGGCAGGTGGTGAATTGGTGCAAGCAGCTAATGAATTTTCCTTCTGAAGCGTCAGGAATTCTCGTTAGTGGAGGCTCGATGGCGAATATCACGGCACTTACGGTTGCAAGAAATTCCTTTGGGGAAGAAAAGATCCGACAAAAAGGACTTAAAGCGGCTTCAGCACAACTCTTGATTTACTGCTCTGTAGAAACGCACTCCTGCATCCAAAAGGCAGCGGAAATCATCGGAATAGGGACGGATGGGGTTCGAAAAATTGGGGTGAACGAACGCTTTGAATTCGATGTCGAGCTGCTGAAAGCCCAGTTGGAAGCTGACCTGCAGGCAGGATTCCTTCCCTTCTGTTTGGTGGGTACTGCCGGCACAGTCAATACTGGGGCCATTGACCCAATGGAGGAATTGCTGGAAATTTCGAAAGAATACGGACTTTGGTTTCATGTGGATGGAGCCTATGGGGCCTTGGCCAAACTTGACCCGATCTACGCTCCTGCCTTGAAAGCGATCGAAGAAGCCGACAGTTTGGCTTTTGACCTACACAAATGGCTTTACGTTCCCTATGAAGTGGGCTGCACCCTGATTCGTGATGCCAAAAAACACCGAGATGCCTTTGCCATTACGCCCAATTATTTATTGCGTGAGGAGCGTGGCCTTGCGGGCGGCTTGGACTCTATCAACAACTATGGATTTGAGCTTTCGCGCGGTTTCAAAGCCTTGAAGGTATGGATGTCTCTCAAAGAGCATGGAAGGGAAAAGTATGCGTTCATGATTGCTCAAAACAACCGACATGCGGCCTATTTGGCGGAATTGGTAACAAAGCACCCCAATTTGGAATTGATGGCCCCAGTATCCATGAGCATTACCTGCTTTCGAATGGTTTACCCAGGATTGGGTGAGGAAGACCTTCGTGAACTTAATCGGGAAATTCTCCTTTGCCTGCAGGAGGAAGGGATTGCCTCGCCAAGTTCGACGATATTGAATGGTAAATTTACCTTGCGTGTAGCAAATGTCAACCAACGAACTCGCAAAGAAGACATGGAGTTGTTGGTACGGGAGGTGCTTCGAATAGGAATGCAAAAAATTGCCCAAGATTAAGCCCTATTTGTTTCAATTTACGTTAAGCTATTTTGTAATCTTAACTCAACCAGCTATGCGAAAAACGCTCTTTTTTACAATGATTTTAGCCGGCCTAGTCCTTGGCTCCATTGCTACACAGGCGCAGGAACTTGGCTTACGTTTTGGGCACATCAACGGCAATAATGTGGCTCTAGATGGGATTTTCTCCACTGGAGAATTTAGTAGAGTCCACGGCAATCTTAGTTTTGGTCAGGATGGGCTTGGATTGGATGCCCTATGGAATCCGATTTACGATGACATCGAGGATACTGATTTCAAGTGGTATGCAGGATTTGGACCTTCGGTATACCTTTCAGATGATTTTAGGCTCGGAGGTGCAGGTGAAGTAGGCGTTGAATACGCATTTTCAGAAGTTCCCATTACCCTAGGACTAGATTTTAGACCTTACTTGTTTTTGGTGGAGGTTACCGAATTTAGAGCTGGCTTTGGATTCAATGCCCGTTGGAGATTGAATTAATTCTTCCCCTTTAGTTTGGAAACCCGCCTAGGAGTAGGCGGGTTTTTTTATCCCTTAAAATTCAACAATCAATCCGATGGTAGGAAGGATCGTTCCAGCAGGATTCACGATGGATTTGAGTTGGTAGCGGCTTGGGTCTGTCGAATTTACAGTCAGGTTGCCTTGTGCATCTCGGACTGGAACTACGAGTGGAGGCTGTTGAGCCTGAAAGTTGTAGGCGTTCTGGATGTCGAAGTACCAGTTGAGGCTCCAGCGGTCAAAGAAGTACTTTTTATCCACCCGAATGTCAAGCTGATGAAAGGGCTTGAGGCGGACGCCATTGATTCGTGAAAAATCTAGGATGGCAGCATTTCGGAGGTCCCAGTTGCTGCGAAGGCTGGAGGCACTCAAGTCAGCAGGAGTATAGGGTGTTCCTCCCAAAAAGCGCCATCTTCCGCCCAGCTCCCAGTTTTTTCCAAAGCGCTTGCCTGCCGTAAGGCTCACTATAAAACCATTGTCCCAGGACGAAGGAATCATGCCCTCCGAATTGGGGTTGGTAAATTCTGAGCGCACCAAAGTCAAGGAAGCGATCCCATAGAAGTTTTGGTACAGGCGCTGTTGCGCCAAAAACTCCATTCCGTAAGCCTTGCCTGTGGAATTCGAGAGGACGGGTTCATTGCCGATGGCACCGAAGTCTGCCCCTAGGTTTGCCAAAGAAATACCGTTCCGGATAGAAGTCGGGTAGTTGCTGTAGCGCTTGTAAAATGCTTCTGCAGTAAGCCGTCGTGCTTTCTCTGGAAACAGGTATTCGATTCCCCCAATCAACTGCGCATTTCGAATAAAGCGCACATCGCTGTCCTGATTCACAAAATCCCCTGTCGCATTTTGGTAGCCGAGAATGGTATAGGCCGGCCGCTGGTAGTAGATACCGGCATTGGCAGTGGCAAAGAGATTTGGTTTCAGTTGGTAGGAAACCGAGAATCGTGGGCTCACCTGATTGAAGGGGTTGGATGCAGTCTTGGCAAAGTCAGAACCGTCCATACGTATTCCTCCACTCAGCAGGAGTCGTTCGCCGAGCCAATTTTTGGTTCCCGAAACAAAAGCTCCATAGCTGCTGTAATTGGAGGTAGCCAAGATATCAATGGTGCCTCCTGTCTGAGAGAGTGCGGCACGGTCAAAGTTGTCAATTAAGTAGCGAGAGTATTCCAGGTTAACCCCATATTTGATGCTGTAGCCCTTTCCGAAAACGCTGTTTTCTGCGCGAAACTTATTTTCGGATTCCTGGGAGCGGTACCTGAAAAGTAGGTTTTTCTCGTCTCCTTCTTGGTTTCCAGCATATTTATAGGATTCGTTGTTGAGCATATTTCGGCTCAGCACAAAGGTCCAAAAACCATTGTCTCGAAAGCGTTTTAGCTTAGCCCCAGTCGTGTAGTTCCATTGGGTTTGCACGGGCAAGACGTTCAAGATGTAAAGGCGATTTTCTTTTTCTTCCAGTGTCTCTTCTTCAGGAACATCCTCGTTCAGTACAAATTGGTCGATGGCGCCAATGCCAATGAAGGTTAATTCTGTTTTCTCGTTGATTTTGGTCGTGGTTTTTACCTGAAAATCGTTGAAAGTAGGAAGAAATGGGAGGTTGAGTAAGCGAAATAAGCCTTGCAAATAAGATCTTCTAGCCGATAGAATATAGGTTGATTTAGGGGAAAGAGGGCCTTCGTTGGAAATTGTGAGTTCAGAAGCGCCCACTGTCAGTTGAGTAGCCATTCGGTCTCTTCTTCCTTCCTTCAGTTGAAATTCGAAGAAGGAGCTCAGGCCATTCATGCGATTGGCGGGAAATCCACCGGTGATCAAGTCTACACTTTTAATCAGGTTGACGTTCAAGATTCCTGCGGGTCCTCCGGAGGACCCTTGGGTAGCAAAGTGGTTGATGACGGGCACTTCAATTTCGTCCACGAAAAAGCGGTTTTCGTTGGGTGCTCCCCCGCGGATCAAGATGTCGTTTCGGAAGCTAGGGGTACTTGCCACCCCAGGCAGCGATTGGATGACCTTGGAAATATCTCGATTTCCTCCCGGGTAGCGCTCGATTTCGTTGGTATTGAGTTTCCGAACAGATAGGGGCGTTTCTTCGGAGCGGGTAAATTCACTGCTGACCACCACCTCGTTTAGTTCGGATGCATCTTCGGTTAGGGAAAAATCCAGTTGAACTGGCTTTGCCAAACTCACTTGAACTTCAAATGCGGTCGAGGATTTGTAGCCAACATAGCTGGCCCGCACGTTGTAAAGTCCTGCGGGGATGTTGCCGATTTCATAGAAGCCTTCCTCGTTGGTGATGGCGCCGAGCTCCGTATTGAGAAGGAGCACATTGGCAAAGGCCACGGGCTGGTTGTTGATGGGATTGGTGATTTTTCCTCGGATGATACCTTGCCCCATACTGCTCAGGGAAAAGAGAAAGAGGAGTCCAAATAGACCGGTGATTCGCATGATGTGGTGTGGCTTAGTTCTTCAAATGGTAGGGTAGGCTGGGCTGGAAAATTTAAGCCCCCTGTTTTTCTTTCACTCTCCAGAGACGCCACCAAGGCGTGCCGGGGGAGTCGTGGTGCTCAAAGTGGTATCCAAAAAAGTAACAACTGATAAAAGCCCAAAGATGGTTTTTGGACTGTGAATGAGAATGGTGCGCATTGGTCTCTTCCCCCATGTGAGGAAGATAGGTTCCAAAATAAAAGAGCTGCAGCGTAGATAGTCCAGCAGGAACCATCCAAAAAACAATTAAGTTTTCGGTTGGAAGGACGAGCTTGAGAAGGTTGAAGGTAACTGCCATCAGAAGAAATTGCCAGATGCTGAGGTACTGTAGGATAAAGCTGAGGTACCAGCGGAAAAACTTGCCAGAGGCATGGTAATCTGGATCCTTATCCGTGGCTACGTAGCGGTGGTGTTCGTGGTGCTTTGGAAACAGTTTCCAGTAGAAGTTGTAGGAAAATAGGATCGCCGCGATCCAGCCGGTCACATGGTTTGCTTTTTTATTGCTGGAAACAATGCCATGCATCGCATCGTGTGCCGTGATAAAAAGCCCAGTATAAAGGTGCGTTTGGATAAGAATGGCCAGGTAGGTCAAGGGATTTTGCCAAGAAAACTCCCAGGTAAGCAGGAAGGCTAGAGAAAGTGCCCAGGTAAGGATAACTCCCCAACCGATCAAAAGACCTTTAGGGTCTACGGAATGTACTGTGGTTTTAGCCTCCATGATGTGGAGATTAGAAGGTTAAGATACGCTCCCGAACCTGCTCCATGAGCCACATGGGGGTGGAGGTAGCGCCGCAGATGCCTACACTGTCCCCAGGGGTAAACCAGCCCGCTTCAATTTGATCGGGATTGGAAACAAAAAAAGTATGCTCATTTTTCTCTTTGCAGACATTGTAGAGCACTTTTCCATTGGAGGATTTGGTGCCACTTACAAATACAATTTTATCAAACTTTTCGGCAAAGGTTCGAAGCTCCTTGTCGCGGTTAGACACTTGTCTACAGATGGTATCGTTGGTGTTTACCGTGATTCCGTTTTTTCGTAAAATCTCGTTGATTTCGTAGAATTTATCCGTGCTTTTGGTAGTCTGACTGTAAAGGGTGATGTTTTTGGGAAGGTTAGGGATATCCAATTCCGAAATGTCTTGGAATACCACCGCCTTGTTGTTGGTCTGACCCAAGAGCCCAATCACTTCCGCATGCCCATGCTTGCCGTAGATGTAGATGTTGTCTTCCTTGTCGAAGGAGTTTTTGATGCGGTTCTGAAGTTTGAGCACCACTGGACAGCTCGCGTCTATCAAGGTGAGGTTATTTTTGATGGACAACTCGTAGGTGGAAGGTGGTTCTCCGTGTGCTCGGATCAGTACCTTTTCATCAGTTAGCCCATGCAATTCACTGTGGTCAATGATCTTGAGTCCCTTTCGGGTCAAGCGGCTGACTTCCTCGTCGTTGTGCACGATGTCCCCTAGGCAATAGAGATAGCCTTGCTCCTCTAGGATTTCTTCCGCCATTTCGATGGCGTAGACTACCCCAAAGCAAAAGCCCGAATGATCATCTATTTGAACCTGTAGGTGTTTCATGCTCATATTAACCACGATTTGGTGAAATTGTTTGCTTACTTCTGAGCGACTCAAAGAAGCTTATGTTCATCAGCAATAGAATCATGGAGTAAATCAAGTCTTCAATGGGCACCGTCCAAATTCGTATTCCTAGATTTTCTGCATTGTTGTAGATCACGACAGGCTCCTCAGTAAGCCCTCCCGTAAGGATGCCGTTGCAAATCATCAGCGGGATCAGGTGTACGAGGTAAGCGAAAATAAAGCGGCCTAGGTATTTTTCTTTGAAGATTAAGTAATGCAACACAAGCGTAAGTGCGCCTACAAGGAAGTTGACGGAAGTGTACCATTTGTCTAGGTGGAGGATGCTCATTACCAGTAGAAATGGAGTCAAAATCCAGACAAAGTATTTTCCGAAAGGAAGAAAATGATCTTTTGGGAAGAAGTAAATGAGAACCTCGTAGATAAAGATGGAGGAAAATGGGACGATAAAGAAGAAAAACCACTCTTCAATCGGGAGGTCTAGAAAGAACCATCCCAGCACATACCTCGAGTTAAATTCCCAAACGCCCAAGTTGGTAAACCAGATATCCCAAACAATAAAGAAAGCAGCAGTCCCGAGCATGCCTGGGAACAAGTATTTCCATTGGGCGGCATAGCGGATGCGGTGCTCAAAGGATTGTGCCAATGGATAGCTGATTGCAAAGAGCAGGACACCTAGGTAGAGGTACTTTTCCATTAGGAGAAGCCCAATTTATTTTCCACATAGCTTCCAAAAAGCAGCGTCAGCTTTTTTGCATTGGGAATGCGCACGCGCTCTTGGGTAATGATCTCTGGAGGTAACTTTTTGATTTTATCAAATAGCTTCTGGTAGTACAAGTAAGCCACTTTTACTCCAAGTTTGGCTCCAGCTGGAAGACCAGCAATCCCAATCAAAGAGTCGTCGAAGTCTTTTTGGATATCTTCTTCGATGAGTGTTTTGACCGAGGTGTCAAAGCGATTGAAATCGACTCCTGGGAAATAAACTCTACCCCGCTCCTCGTAATCACTTTTGATGTCTCGAAGGAAGTTTACCTTTTGAAATGCAGCCCCCAATTTGCAAGCAGGTTCTCTCAGCCGCTGGTATTCCGCATCATCTCCTTTGCAAAAAACCTTCAAACACATCAGTCCTACGACTTCAGCCGATCCATAAATGTACTCGTGGTATTTGGAGTCGTTGTACGTTTTGAAGTCCAAATCCATCGCCATGGAATGTAAGAAGGCTTCGATTAGATCTAGATCGATTTTGTATTCGTTGACGATCAACTGAAAAGCATGAAGAACCGGATTCAATGAAATTTTGGATTCGATGGCCTCGTAGGTGTCTTTTTTGAAGCGCTCCAAAAGCGCTTGCTTGTCTTGATCATGAAAAGTATCTACAATTTCATCTGCATAGCGCACAAAACCATAGATGGCATAGACAGGAAGATGAAACTCTTTCGCTAAGGTTTTTATTCCCAAGGTAAAACTAGTGCTGTAGCGCTCAGTAATGAGCTTGCTGCACTCCAAGGTAGTTTGGTTATAAAGAGAAATCGCGTCCATCTACGTAATATAGCACTTTGTTTACAAATTGTTTTCTTTCATCACCTCTTTTGCTACCACATGCCCTGAAATCAGTGAGGGAGGAACGCCAGGTCCTGGCACAGTCAACTGGCCCGTATAGTACAAGTTGCTTACCTTTTTGCTCTTCAGACTTGGCTTTAAGATGGCTGTTTGCAGGAGTGTGTTGGCCAATCCATACGCATTTCCTTTGAAGGCATGGTAGTCCGACTTGAAATCATTGTGGGCATAGGATCGCTTGTACACAATATGTGAACGGATTTCTTGACCCGTGATTTTTTCCAAACGGTCTAAGATCATGTGGAAGTATTTTTCACGCATCTCCTCCGTGTCTTCCAAATCAGGAGCGAGTGGAATGAGTAGAAACAGGTTTTCCATTCCTTCCGGAGCCACCGTTGGATCGGTGATGGAAGGGACAGAAGCATAGAATAGTGGTTTTTCAGGCCACCTTGGATTGGTGTAGATCGCATCGGCATGAGGGCCGAGCGGCTCATCAAAGAACAAGTTGTGGTGCCTCAGGTTTTTCAGTCGCTTGTTGACCCCAAGGTAAAAAAGCAAGCTGGATGGGGCCATCACCCGCTTGTCCCAATAGTCTTCGGTATAGTTGCTGTAGGCTGGATCGAGTAGGTGTTTGTCCACATGGTGATAGTCAGCTCCTGCCACGATGATGTCTGCTTGGATGGTTTCTCCCGAACGGAGTTTGAGCTGCTGCGCTTTGCCATTGACCACCTCAATTTTTTCTACTTCCGAATTGTATTTGAACTGTACTCCTTTTTCTTCCGCCAAGGCAACCATTCCTTTGATGATCTCATGCATGCCTTTCTTCGGATACCAGGTACCTAGCGCAATGTCTGCATAGTTCATCAAGCTGTACAGTGCAGGGATGTTGTTGGCTGTTTCTCCGAGAAAAAGCACCGGAAATTCCATCAAGCGCACAATTTTATCGTGCGAAAAATAGCTGCGCACATGCTTGGACATGGACTGGAAGATGTCCATTCGGATCATATCCAAGAGCAGGCGTGGAGAGGCAAATTCAAATAGGGAGCGGCTCGGTCGGTGCACGAGGTCGTGAATCCCCACTTCGTACTTGTATTTGGCTTGGGCAAGAAACTTGTCCAAGTTGGCAGCTGCTCCTGGCTCAATGCTTTCGAGCATGCCTCTGAATTCGTTTAGATCGGCAGGGATGTCGAGGGTATCATGCTCTCCATAGATGACGGCATAGGAAGGATCCAAGCGGATCAAGTCGTAATAGTCTGAGGGCTTCTTGCCAAAATTGGCAAAATAGCTTTCAAAGACATCAGGCATCCAGTACCAGCTGGGGCCCATATCAAAAACAAAACCCTGGTGCTCGAACTTTCTCGCTCTGCCACCAGGGGAATCATTTTTTTCAAGTAGGGTAACCGTGCAGTTTCCCTTATCTGCCAGGTGTGTAGCTGCGGAAAGGCCGGCAAAGCCGGATCCAATCACTACCACATGTTTTTTTGACATAAAATTAATTTTTGTGCTTGTAGACCATGAGGTCTTCTTTCAAAAGCTTGCGAGCAATATGAATTCTATTTTTGACAGTACCAATAGGAATTTGAAGCTTGTCTGCTATTTCATGGTACTTGAACCCTCTGAAGTGCATTAAAAAAGGAGTTCGGTATACTTCGTCTAATTTTTGAATGGCTTCCTGAATGTCATCCATGGTAAAGTTACCAAAGACACCGTTATCAATCAACGCATCACTGGAATTGATGTAGTGCAAGTTGTCTGTCGTATCTACAAAAGTACCTCTTCGCACCATCCGCTGGTAGTTGGTAATGAAGGTATTCTTCATAATGGTGTACAACCATGCCTTGAGGTTGGTACCTTCCGTAAACTTGTCCTTGTTGGTGAAGGCTTTCACCATCGTGTCCTGTAAAAGGTCATTTGCATCGTCTACATCACGGGTAAGCTTCATGGCAAAAGGCTTTAAGGAACTTGAAAGCTTTTGTAGAGAGTAGCTAAATTCTAGAGTAGTCATGGCGATGGCGTTTTGTTTAATCAAATCTAGTAACGATTAAACAAAATCCAAGACTTTTGTGGAATAAAAAATAAAAAAGATTAAACAGAAAAAACAATTGATCTAGTTAAAACCAAAAAAAGAGCCTTATTTCATCGCTAAGGCTCTTTTGGCAAAAATAATTTTGTTTAAGTGATCCGAAAAAATGTTTAACTATTTCTCTTGGAACACGGGATCAAGTTCTTCCAACAGGTCCTTGATGTCTCGGATGTAACTCATCTGTACTACATTGGTTGGGAAAGTTAGGTCCTGGCCGAGTACTTGGTAGCCAGTAACTAGGATTTGAGCTTGACCAAAGCGTTCCGAAAGTGCATTGATGTACTCTTGTACATATTCCGAGGATGGTGAAGTCGTGATTACAGTAAGTAGGTACTCAGGTTGGTGTAATTTGTACACTGCAAGCAAATCGTCATTGGGCGTACTTTGGCCCAAATAGATGACTTTGTGTCCTTTGGATTTGATCAGGTAGCTGGCAAATAGAATCGAAATTTCATGCAATTCACCTTCGGGTAGGTAGAGTAAGAATTTTTTTCCGCCTCGTTGCGTGATTTGCCCGTCGATGGCAACTATCAGTTTTTGTCGAACGAGGTTGGAAATAAAGTGCTCCTGTGCGGGATTGATTGCTCCAGTCTGCCACAATACCCCGATCTTGGACATGAAGGGATAAATGATATTGAGCATGGTTTGCTCAAAACCTAGTTTTAGGATGTTGGTGCTCAGTATTTTGTCAAAGCGCTCCTCATCCATCTCGATCATACAGATTGTCAAGGCATGAATCTGATCGTCATGAGTTAAGGACCTTTCGGTGAGCTTCATGACTTCCTCACGCAATTCGTTGGAGGACATAGACGCGATTTTGCTGATTTTGACGCCATTGTCATTGAGCAAGGCCACATTTAAAATCAACTTTAAGTCGTCATCGTCATAGAAACGGATATTGGTATCCGTCCGTTTGGGTTGCAACAAGTTATAGCGCTGCTCCCATATCCGCAAAGTATGGGCTTTGATGCCAGATAACTGTTCAAGGTCTTTAATTGAATAATTGCTCACTTTTCCTTTGCGTTAAAGAATTCTTTGGGGACTACAAATAGACCAAAAGAGACTGCATCGTCTTTCTTATTGGTTTTGTGGTGCGCCTGATGTGCCTTGTAGATCCCTTTTAGAAAAGGATGATTGGGCTTTCCAAACCAGGTCAGTCTTCGGTGTACCAATACGTCGTGCAGTACAAAGTACAACACCCCATACAGGCTAATGCCTATTCCCATCCAAAAGCGGTAATCTAAGGTCTCTACACCGAGAAAAATCAAGAGTACTGCAATGCTTCCGAATAAAAGGGAAAACAAGTCGTTCCATTCAAAGAAAGACTTGGAATGTTGGTGGTGGGTCTTGTGGATCATCCACAAAGGACCATGCATCACATACTTGTGGATAAACCATCCGGATAATTCCATGGCAGCAAATCCTAGCGCGATATAGATGATAGACAACAACATTGAAGTGGAAACTCTTAATGGGAGTGATTTGTTATTTATTTTGTGTTTATCCGAAAGTAATCTTCTTGCTATTGGTCGATAGACGAAAGTCTATGATCCATCAAAAAGCCTTTTAAACCTCTCGCTTGTTTCGGTTTGGCAACCGTTCACAAGGTTGACTTACCAGTTCATTTACTATTTCCGTCACAAAGAAAAAGAGTTAAGACAGGACTGTAAAATTCAAAACTGTAAAAAATAGAATCCAAATAAGTAACAAAAAGGTAGCCAGGGGATTAGATTTTTCAAATTTGGCTTTTCTCCAGATCAGCTGAATCAAGAAAGATACCCCAAACCAACCTAGGTAATTACTCAAGGGGATAACTTCCCACTTCCAGGCCCAAAAATCTAAGGATACAGCGACCGGTTCCAAGATGTAATCCAAAGCAGTCATCGCTGTGGCACCCAAAAAAGCAGCATACCAATCGTTTGGAATTTTGTGAAAAACAGATCCAGTGAGGTAGCTGAGCACAAACCAGTTGACGCCAATCACTAAAGGGACTTCCCAAAGCATCACACCCAAGGTAGAACCATAGACATAGTCTCCATATAAGTAGCCGGTATGGATGCCAATCAGCTCTGATCCAAATCCAATCCAAAATGCTGCGGCACCAAAAATCGGAAAGGCATCGGTCCATCCTCGGTGGTAGACCAAAATAAGTACCATCGTAGCTAACAGATGAAAAGGAGTCAACTTCAAAAACAAGTCTCGGTACTCGGGTAGGCTTAGTCCAATTGCCCCCACCACATGCAATGCAACCAAAAGGATTTTCCCAATCCACACGCGAGAATGCAGTGATTTTCCTTCTTGGGTAGCTTGTGTATGCATAGTTTAGGTACCTTGAGCGGTATTCTGTTTGGGATTTCTAACTTTGTTCCTTCGTAATTGTTCGCTACAAAAGTAAGTAAAACCCTTTTCTTGACTGATGATCCTTTACAATATTACCTTTAATCTTAGCCCAGCCATCGAAGAAGACTTTATCTCTTGGATGAAAGCTACCCATATCCCCGAGGTCTTGGCCACAGGGATCTTCCACCACCATGTTTTTTACCGGTTGGTTCACCATTCCGAGGATGGCTCCGTCAATTATTGCATTCAGTACTTTACCGAGTCCATGGAACGTATGCTGCAGTACGAACGAATCCATGCACCAGCCTTGCGGACAAAAACGCAAGAGCGCTACCAAGATCAAGCCATTGCTTTTCGTACCTTGTTGGAAACGATTTAAGACATGAACAAGTACCTCAAACTTTTTATCAGCCTGCTTCTTCCTCAAATCGCAGGAGGTTTAGGCGCATTTTTTACCTTGAGCTCTGTACAAAGCTGGTACCTAACCCTCAACAAACCTTCCTGGAATCCGCCTAGCTGGCTTTTTGGTCCGGTATGGACTACTCTTTATGTCTTGATGGGAATTGCCTGCTTCCTGATCTGGAAAAGCGAACACCCAAGCAAAAAGCAGGTATTGACCCTGTACTTTCTTCAACTTTTTCTCAACTTTCTCTGGTCACCGGCATTTTTTGGAGCTCAAAATCCCATGCTAGGGATGTTGGTGATTGTCCCGATGTGGGCCTCGATTCTTGCTTGCATTTTATTCTTCCGCAAAATCAATACTTGGGCAGCCGTCTTGATGATTCCCTACCTTCTTTGGGTGAGCTTTGCGACGGTACTGAATGCGACCATCTGGTACCTCAATCCATAAAAAAAGCCAATCAGCACTGCTGATTGGCTTTTTTAGACTTTTTATTAAAATTGACTGTCAACCGTTGACAAAAACTTACTGTTATTCTTTTACCGAAGTAGTCACCTTAGGCACCTCTTTGGTCCATTGACTTGGATCAAGTTTACGGGGCGTAGGCAGCAACTCATCCAAGGTGTTACCATCGTACACACGACCATCCTTCACCACGTGGGTGATGCTGTTGGTGTTTCGGATATTTTCCAATGGATTTTTATCTAGGATGACCAAATCAGCCAATTTGCCAACTTCAATACTTCCCAGTTCCTTATCCAAACCAAGGGATTCTGCACCCAAGATGGTGGCGACTTTGAGTGCATCCATGGCACGCATGTCTCCGCTTGCGATGGACCAAAGCTCCCAGTGGTAGCCCAATCCTTGCAGCTGACCGTGAGAACCAACCCCTGCTAGACCGCCTTGCTTGATAATGGAATTGACTCCTTGTGCATGCTTTTGGAAGACATGGTCCTCTGGTGCAAACCATCCGCCTAGTCCGCCTACTCTTCTTCGTGCTTTCTCATTCAGCTCGTTGTATGGGGTAAATCGGTTGAGCTTCACGTCGTGAAGTGGGCTTTCGGTGGTGTAGTAGTAGTTTTCTGCCCATGGGCCACCGTAGGCCACCAACAAGGTTGGGGTGTAGGCCATCTTGCTTTTTGCGATGGTTTGCGTCACATCGCTGTACAGTGGAAATACTGGAATGGAGTGCTCGTGACCTGGATAGCCGTCAAACAGCTGGGTCATGTTGAGCTTGTAGTCCAAGCCTCCCTCGGTGGTTGGCATCAACTGCTGCTCTTTTGCAGCCATGATCACCCACTGTCGGTGCTGTCTATTTCCTACCAAGTACATTTTGATGTACTGGGTATTGTAGTATTTGCTGTACTGCTTGAGGACAGATTTCGTTTGCTCCAAAGACTTCAAATTGTACATCCAATACCCTACTCCTGGGCCTGTTGAATACACTCGTGGACCAGGAACTACCCCTGCTTCGACCATGTCACCATAGGTAAGAACATCGGTAGTGGCAGTCTGAGGATCTCTCGTGGTGGTCACGCCATAGGCCAGGTTGGCAGCATAAATCCAAACCGAGTTTTTATGCAATCCCCAAGTAGGCCACATGTGCGCGTGGGTATCGATAAATCCAGGAGTAATGGTTTTGCCCGTGGCATCGATTACTTGTGCTCCGGTTCCATCCAAGGTGCCGGTTTTGCCAACAGCCTTAATGCGGTTGTTCTCGATCAAGATATCTCCTTGCTCGATGACCTCGTCGCCTTTCATGGTGAGGATGCGGGCATTTTTGAGTAGAATACTTCCCTTCGGCATGTCCTTGGCAAAGAATACCTTCACCTGCTGCTCCATTGGGCTGTAGGTTTCTTTCTTTTTGAGGTCAGCCTTGTGGAGGCTGTCTGCCTTGAACTTTACCTTATCTGCTTTGAATAGCGAATCGATTCGCTTCTTGTCCGCCTTGGCCAATGAATCTGCCAATTTAACGGCCGCTTCCCCTTTTGCTTTCAAGGTGCTTACGCTATCTGCATCAAAGCGAACTTTTTCTTTCTTGGCGGCTTTGACAGAGTCTTCAATAAAATCCGCTCTAGACAAATCATACACCCAGTGTCCATTTCCTAGAGACCAGTGTACTTTCTTGCCATTGGCTTCCCAGTAAGGCCATTCTCCACCGATTTCTGTTAGTTGACGGGATGGGAAGCTACTTGCGCTTGGCTCGGATACATTGATAGTAGGTACTTTACCCGCTGTTGGGATAGTAACCACATAGACGTTGTTGTTGATTTGTGCCAAGGCCTGGTTGCCTACAGGTGCCATGTAAATGGTGCTTGCGCTAGCTGGCATCATGTTGGGTTCACGGGAATTGGATCCTTCAGGGAGCATGCAGTAGTTGACTGCATCTGCATTCGAAAATGCCTTGCCCATTACATAACGCACATCTTGGCTGTGTCCATGTCCTGCATGATCCGGATCAGAAGCCGAGCCAAAAGGAGTGATGCCGGTGATTCGAGCGAGTATTTTCTCATCCGTTCCATCCCACTTCACGCTTAGTAGTGCTCCACCTCCACCGTTGAGGAAGATCCTGCTTGTATCTTGGGTAAAGTGCGCATTCCCATAATTGCCGGCATCCATGATTTTGCGGAAAGTACCTCCGCTAGCAGGGATCCATACCAATTCACCTTCAGAACCATCCACAAAAGGACCTTCTGCTTCAATCAAGGCTCTTTTTGGGCCTTTAAATACAAGAATTCTATTTTTTGGTCCCCAAACTGGGCCAGAATAGTAGGCATATTCGTTGGAAACCTTGCTTACTACACCCTTATCTCCTAGTGTAGCTTTGTAGAGGCTGCCTCCATTTTTTTCTTCCCAAGTCACAAAAGCCAATTGGGTGCCCTCTGGATTCCAGGTAGGCATGGCCTCAGTAAACTCATTTTTGGTGACTCTTTTTGGAGCCCCATTCGGGTAGTCCATTACATACAATCTGTTGAGCACGGTAAATGCCAATTTCTTTCCATCTGGAGAAGGTACGGCATCACGAATCTGGTTGGCCAGCTTGTGCGTGCTGTCTTTGATCGCGTAGTTGAAGTACAAGCGTGGGCCAATGGCTACATTGACATCGGCTTGGAAAGGGATTTCTGTGGCGGCAGTGCCATCTACAGGCATCTTCCAGATTTTGCCTCCATAAGAAGCAACCACAAACTTACTGTCTGGTGTAAAGGCCATCGCTGGGAGTACGCCTTGAGGAGCGATAGACTCCTGCTCGTCGCGCTGTACTGGGTAGGCCAGCCATTTTTCATCCCCATTCTTGAGGTTGCGGATGACCAAGCCGGTTTTGTCTTGGTATCGGGTACCATAGACCATCCAGTTGCCATCCTTACTCAAGGTAGGAGTAAAAGCGGATCCGTAGCGGGAGGTGATGCTAGTGATTTTTCCTTTGTCAAAATCGTAGTAGCCTACCTGGTATTGCGGAAGAAGCGCATTGTAATTCCAAGAGCCCGTTCTCCAAGAGAAGTACACCTTTTTGCCATCTGGGCTTACAAAAGGATCGATGGTCTTCATGGTAGCTGGGGCATCGTTGAGTTGTATGCCTCCACCGCCATCGACGTGGTACATCCACAATTTGGGTACTCTTCTACCTTTGGAGACCACGATGTAGTCCCCGTCTGGAGTCCAGTGTGCACCTGGCACATCCCCGTTTTTGTCCTTAGTTACCTGCACCGTGTCCTTTTTGACTAGGTCGATGTACCAAAGGTTGTCATTTCCGGCACGGTCGGAAGTAAATAGCAGTTTGTTGCCATCTGGAGAATAGCGAGGATGGGTTTCGTATGCCATGCCTGAGGTGAATGGGGTGGCTTTTCCTCCTTCGATAGGGAGGGTGTAGATGTCACCCATGAGGTCAAAGGCGATGGTTTTGCCATCTGGGCTGATGTCCAAGCTCATCCAAGTACCTTCGGCAGTGGTGAAACTTACCTCACGCTCTGGCTTGAGGGGAAGGTCTTTGAATTTGGGATAACTCTTGAGCGAGTCTTTTTTGGTGCTATCCGATTGAATGGTCTCGGGGCCTAGGTTGGGGAAAAGAAATTCCGTTGTCTTAGGCATCCAGGCGGCCATGCTTACCGTTGCCCCTAGGGCGAGAAGTAAGGCTGGATGAATTATTTTTTTCATAGAAAAATGGATTTAATTCAATTTGGAGTACTATATAGTTCGACGTTTAAAATTGGATTTGGCCATCAAGATAATTGAAAGAAGTCGAATTTGAGTATATAAACTATAACTATTAGGTTGGGTTTTGTTCAAATAATTCATGAGTGCCTCTACCTTTTTTAATTCGCATATTAGATTATTCTAACACATTAAAGCATCATGATTGGGAATTCAATGGGCTTCTTTGACTTGGGTCTAAATATGCTAGTAGGTAGTTTATTGAACCTACTTTCGTTTTGAAAAATAATTTCAAAAATCGGTGGTTTTTGTTAAATTGAGGGAACAGTTTTTACCTTAAGCCAAATGATTTATGCTCTCCTATATTTCGTTTTTTAGCCTTTTAGGCTTTTTTTCTTTTTCTAATACTAAAGAAATCACTCCAAAAATTCTCTTTTCAGGGTTCATCTATGAAACTGCCCCCTTTCCTTCATGCCACGCTTCTACCCTTGTAGAAACTTCAGATGGCATCCTAGCAGCATGGTTTGGAGGTACCTATGAGCGTCATCCAGATGTAAGTATTTACGCTTCGTACAGTAAAAAGGGAGTTTGGTCTATCCCGACAATGGTAGCCGATGGAATAGAAAATAAGGTATTCAGGAATCCTACCTGGAACCCAGTTCTGCATCGGAAAAAGGATGGAAAAATAGTTCTTTTCTACAAAGAAGGCCCTAACCCTAGAGAATGGTGGGGGCACTACAAGGTTTCTGGGGATGATGGGAAAACTTGGTCTAAGGAAACTCAACTACCGCCAGGATTTCTTGGGCCAGTTAAAAACAAATCGGTTGAACTTCCCAGTGGAAAACTTCTCCATCCCAGCAGTTTTGAAATCAATAATAGTTGGACTTCCCATGTTGAAATATCTGATCCAGACCTTACTAGCTGGGAAAAAATAGACTTAAAAGGGCCTTTTAATGCTATTCAGCCTACTATTCTTTTTCATGCAGATGGAAAGATCCAATTACTTTGCCGTACGCAGGAAGGAGTAGTGGCACAGGCTTGGTCTTCAGATGAGGGCAAATCATGGACGCCATTAGAAGCCACAAACTTGGAAAATAATAACTCTGGAATCGATGGAGTGACACTTTTCAATGGATACCATTTATTAGTTGTAAACCCGCTGAAAAAAGGAAGAAACAAATTAGTTCTTTTAGGCTCGAGTGATGGCATTAGCTGGGAAGAACTGCTCATTTTAGAGGATGAAAAATCAGGAGAATTTAGTTATCCTGCCATCATTCAAGCAAAAGATGGTTCACTTCATCTAAGCTATACTTACAATAGAGAAAAGATTAAATACATTCATTTACGCCTCTGATTTTTAAAACTTTAAATCCATGATTCAATCGACTGTTTTTCGAGGAATTTTCCCTCCTATGATTACCCCCCTAAGGCCTGATTTTTCTCTTGACATAGCTCGTACCGAAAGACTAATCGAGCATTTGATTGATGGAGGTGTTCATGGTATTTTTATACTAGGCACTACAGGAGAATTTGCGGGATTGAGTTCAGCCGTGAAGAGGAACCTGATCCAGATTACCTGTAAGCAGGTGAATGGAAGGGTTCCGATTTTAGTAGGTGTGACGGATTGTTCGTTTACAGAAAGCGTAGATTTGGCTGCAATTGCCCACAGATCTGGAGTAGAAGCGGTAGTTGCGGCTCCACCATTTTACATGAATATTGGACAGGCAGAGTTAATCAACTACTATCAAAAATTAGCAGATAGTATAGAATTACCACTTTTTCTATATGATATGCCTTCGCATACCAAAATAAGGATTGAGGTGGAAACGGCAGTTAAGCTTTCCAAACACCCCAACATTATTGGAATCAAGGATAGTTCTGGAATAATTGAAAATTTTCAGGCTCTTTGTGAGGCGTTTAAGCAACAGCCAGAATTTAAAATCTTAGTTGGCCCTGAGGAGTTCCTAGCAGAGACGCTAAAAATGGGTGGGGATGGAGGAGTAACAGGCGGGGCTAATCTTTATCCTAAACTCTATGTAGCATTGTATGAAGCTTTTCAAAAGAAAGATTTCGATACGGTCAAAAAATTGCAGGAAACCATTCACTTTCTAGCCAATAATCTGTATCAAAACGGAACATATCAGTCAAGTTATCTCAAAGGTTTAAAAGCTGCTATGTCTTTTGAAGGGCTATGTGAAGACAACTTTGCTCCCCCAATTTTCCCCTATACACCGGTAGAAAAATCAACACTTTACGCTAAATTTCTACAGGTAAAAGAAAGAGTTCGACATTCTTTTGATTAATACTAGAGATTAATTTGAAAAAATGAATGGAATAGGTTGCTCTTAAACCTAGGCATTCAATTCTTTTTGTCAACAGAATAACGCTAAAGCGACAGGTAACTTTAAATATGAAATTGTCTTTTTAGCTTCTCACCTCAAAAACGTCTATCTCCCAAAATGCACATTCTAGACCTCGCTATTTTTCTAATTTACATGTTGGCAATTGTTGGGTTTGGAATTTCTTTTTCATTCAGAAAGAGGACAGCACAGGATTTTACGACCGGAGGAGGTAGACTGCCTACTTGGGCCATCGGAATGTCCATCTTCGCTACCTATGTGAGTAGCATCAGTTTTCTGGCTTTGCCTGGCAATGCCTATTCTACCAATTGGAACGGATTTGTTTTCAGTTTTTCAATTCCTTTGGCAGCGTGGATTGCAGTAAAATATTTTGTCCCTCTTTATCGAAAACTACAATGCGAATCCGCCTACTTCTATCTTGAGCAGCGGTTTGGAGCCTGGGCGCGAATCTACACTTCTTGTTGCTATCTTCTGACCCAACTTGCCCGAATGGGAGCAATTATGTATTTACTTGCTTTGCCAATGAATGCTTTATTAGGGTGGAGTATCCCCAGCATTATTTTCTTGATCGGGTTTAGTGTAGTTATTTATTCGATGTGGGGCGGAATAGAGGCAGTTATCTGGACTGACGCCGTACAGGGGATCCTTTTAATCTTTGGCGCGTTGGCTTGCTTAGGAGTCATCTTCCTTGGAATTCCTGATGGACCCGAAGCTGTATTTAACATTGCAGCTGGCGCTGATAAATTTAGTTTAGGTAGTTTTAAACTAGATTTTACTACTTCTACCTTTTGGATGATTTTGGTATATGGCCTATTTATAAATCTTCAAAATTTTGGGATTGACCAAAGTTATGTACAACGGTATTTGACAGCCAAAAGTGAGGAGGAAGCTAAGAAAGCTACTTGGTTGGGAAGCCTGCTTTATATTCCAGTTTCCTTTGTTTTCTTTTTTATAGGCACAGCATTATTCGCTTACTACGAGTCATTTCCTAATTTGCTTCCAGAGGGAGTAGAAGGAGATAAAGTATTTCCCTATTTCATTGTTAATCAACTCCCCGTCGGAATGACGGGCCTCCTTATCGCCTCGATATTTGCTGCTGGAATGAGTACAGTTTCTACGAGTATCAATAGCTCTGCGACGGTGATTCTTTCCGATCATTTTAGTAAGTACATCCACCCAAACCCATCGGAGAAGTTATCGCTTTGGGTGTTGAGGATTTCCTCACTTTTGATGGGCGCACTTAGCATTTTGGTTGGTTTGGCATTTAATGGAGTCAGCAATACGTTAGAGGGCTGGTGGGCGCTTTCTTCGATATTCAGCGGTGGAATTTTAGGCCTTTTTCTTTTGGGATTAGTATCAAAAGCTAAAAATCCTCAGGCCATTTTTGCTGTGTTTTTCGGGGTTTTGGTGATCTGCTGGATGAGTTTATCAACTATTCTTATTCGAAATGGATTACCCCAAATGCTATCCAACCCCCTTCATACGAATATGACCATTGTCATTGGTACAGTGACAATATTTTTAGTAGGCTTTGGCTTAACTTGGATGGGAAGAATATTAAGAACTGGACTAAAGTAAAGTCGCTAACTTTTTTGAAAGACAGTACTTAAATTGGAATTATCCGCAATCATGTCGGTGGCGCTACTTGCCTGATTATTACTACAAATCGTTCATAGACCTCGGTCTACAAGTAGACCACGGCCTACAGGCAGGCCACGGCACAGCCACTAATTGAACTTGATTAAATGGAAATCTTAAACAGCAATCTGAGGCTTCCTAAAAGATGATTTCATTGCCAAAGAATAATCTACTATTTTGTATAGCTAAGAATTGCCACTACTTAAACTAACCAAAATCGATGCACTACCGCACCTTGGGAAAAACCGGTTTAGAAGTTTCCATCCTGGGATTTGGAGCTTCTCCACTGGGCAATGTTTTTGACCCAGTAGATGAAAAGGAAGGGATTTCTGCTGTCCACTATGCTTTGGATCATGGGGTTAATTTTTTTGATGTGGCCCCGTTCTATGGATTGACATTGGCGGAAACTCGGCTTGGAAAAGCACTGGAAGGATCAAGGAAAGATATCATTCTCGCAAGCAAGTGTGGTCGTTACGATTTGCAGCATTTTGATTTTTCTAGAAATAGAATCATCCAAAGCATTGACGAATCCCTAGGTCGATTAAAAACAGATTACCTCGATCTTTTCCAATTGCACGATATTGAGTTTGTAGACAAACAAATCAT
>CAMCBC010000017.1 GCA_945872775.1 Spirosoma fluviale
ATCTGTCTGTTTCTTAAAAAAGCACGTTTTTGAATCTTGCCTTTTCTCTTTTCCCCAAAATAATCCACTCAGTCTATCTGCACATACTGCTCCCATTTCTGCAAGACTGTAGAAAAATCCGCGGGTAGTGGGGCTTCAAAGTAGAGGTTTTTCTTGGTAATGGGGTGCACAAATCCCAAACTCATCGCATGCAATGCTTGCCTTGGCATCGCATCAAAGCAATTGTTGATAAAGCTTTTGTATTTGGCAAATTGAGTTCCCTTTCGAATCTTATCTCCCCCGTACATCGCATCATTGAATAAAGGATGCCCTAAAAATTTAAAGTGCGCCCGGATCTGATGCGTTCTCCCTGTTTCCAAGGTGCATTGCACCAACGACACATAGCGAAGCCGCTTCAACACTTTCCAATGGGTAATGGCATGCTTGCCTTGACTGCCATCTGGAAATACCTCCATCACCTTGCGGTCTTTGGCACTGCGTCCCACATGTCCTACAATTGTGCCTTCATCCGCTTCTGGCTCCCCCCAAACCAAGGCCAAATAGGTGCGCTGTATGGTGTGGTAAAAAAATTGAGCTGCCAATGGCGCCATGGTCTCTTCTGTTTTGGCAATCACCAACAAGCCCGAAGTATCCTTGTCAATCCGATGAACCAAGCCTGGGCGGCCTACATTGCCTTTCATTTCAGGAAGGTGCTGAAAATGATACACCAGCCCATTCACCAAGGTTCCAGACCAATTGCCATGAGCCGGGTGAACGACCATCCCTGGAGGCTTATTGACCACCAACAGATCCGTATCCTCATAGACAATGTCCAAATGAATATTCTCCGAAATCACCTCGGTATCACGCGGAGGCTTCTCTAGCAGTACCCGAATGTCATCTAAGCCTTTGATCTTGTAATTGGACTTCACCGAATGCCCATTGACCTGAACTCCTCCCGAATCAATCGTCTGCTGCACCTTATTGCGCGTCGCATTTGCAATTCGCTCGGTTAAAAATTTGTCAATCCGAACAGAAGATTGCCCCTTGTCCACCAAAATACGATGATGCTCATACAAGGCTAACTCATCCTCTTCAAATTCTTCTTCCAGGTGCTGTTCGCTCATGACACAAAAATAGAAGGATGTCCCGTAACTTTGTCAAAATACTTTGAATGCTTCACCCCCAACACATTCCAAGCACCCTACTCAAGCACCCGCTACTCGATGAGCTGAAAGTAGAACTAGAAGTCCTGCGCTTGGATCAGGTTCATGAAACTGTTTCGGGGAATAAATTCTTTAAACTAAAATACAACCTAACCGAAGCCCTCCAGCAAAACCACCGGCAAGTCCTGACTTTTGGTGGAGCCTATTCCAACCACATTTACGCCACTGCCGCAGCAGCCAAACTAGCAGGCCTCCAATCCATAGGAATCATTCGAGGTGAAGTATCGGATGAGAAAAATCCAACCCTGAGATCTGCAAAGGATGCAGGAATGATCCTAAAAGGCCTTTCTCGAGAATTATACAACGACAAAACTCATTCTGAATTTATAGACCAACTCCGCCAAGAGTTGGGAGAGTTTTACCTCATCCCCGAAGGAGGCACCAATGCCCTCGCCATCCAAGGGACCACAGAAATCTTGAGCCATGCAACTGCTCACTTTAGCCACCTAGCCACGCCTATTGGTACCGGGGGCACTTTCGCTGGATTGGCAAATTCAATCCTCCCCCAGCAGGAGCTACTCGGAATCTCAGCATTGAAAGGTGAGGGCATCCAGGAGGAAATGAAGCAGTTACTACAAACTCACGCCATTCAGCCGCAAGGAAGTCTTTCCATCTGGACGCAGTACCATCAGGGTGGCTATGCCAAATGGACCTCCGAATTGATTGAATTTATCCATTGGTTTTGGGAATCCTTTGGCATCCCACTCGATCCAATCTACACGGGAAAAATGGCTTTTGCTTGTTGGGATTTGCTGCAAAAAAAATACTTCAAACCGGGCTCACGAGTGCTGCTCATCCATACGGGAGGTCTCCAAGGAAATCTAGGGTTTACCCAGCGAACAGGCATCGAACTTCCTAGTCCTTGATTGTGAAAAAATCCTCGGATTCCTGAGGGTGCAACTGCAATACATTGGCGGCAGCAAGGCGAACAAGGGTCTTGGAAGCCATGTAAAAGGGAATACGCGCCGCTTTGGAGAACTCTTTCAGTGTGATTCGTCCTCGCTCCTCCAAAAACTTCATCAATACCTCCTCTTTTTTTCCGTAGGTAAATACAGTATCCCTAGGAACTCTACTTTTTCGAAGGAGCTCCCAGACCTCTCGGCTAGCCTGAACAGTTCGATCTTGGACCCGGATGTAGGAAACCTTTCTTTCCTCAGCCCATAAATAATGAGGGCGATCCGGGCTATGTGGAATGCGGAAAACTGCCACCCCTTTTTTCTCGGATAATTTTACGGTAGCCACCTCCACCTGCAAAGGAGGAAAAATAAGGGTTCGGATGGCTTTATCCATCACAAAAATCTCCTCCTCAATGAAGCGCTGTCCACTGACGGTGCCGTCATCGTCCACCCCAATCAACAAGGTTCCTCCCTGAGTATTGGCCAAAGCAATGACCTCTCGCACAATTTTTTCAGGATAGGCCGCCTTTTTTTTGAACTCAATTTGGAGTCCTTCGCCCTTACCTGCCAACTCTTTTACTTCTTGAAGGGTCATGATCGTGCGTTCGAGTCGTTTAGATGCCTCGGGTCAGTTCTTCCAATCGTTTCTTTTGAGCCATCCACTCATCTCTCAACCGCGCAGCCTCCATGAAGTTCAATTCTTTTGCCGCTTTTTCCATTCCCTTTTGCGTTTGCTGGATGAGCTTCTCCAATTTTTCGGTGCTGAGGTACTGTACCACAGGATCTGCCACCAATGAAGCTTCTCCTGGCATAGGCTCTGCATACATTTTTGGGTTTTTCTTGGAATCTGCCACCTTCGTTTGGCCCATGATCTTTTCCCGAGACTTGATGACGGTGGTCGGGGTGATGTCATGTTCAAGGTTGTAGGCAATCTGAAGTGCGCGTCTACGCTTGGTTTCATCTATGGCCGCTTGCATCGAATCCGTAATCCGGTCGGCATACATGATCACCCGACCTTCGGAATTTCGGGCAGCACGACCGATCGTCTGCACAAGGGACCGTTCATTTCTCAAAAATCCCTCCTTGTCGGCATCCAAAATAGCAACCAAGGACACTTCGGGTAAATCCAATCCCTCCCGAAGCAAATTGACCCCTACCAATACATCAAAAACGCCGAGTCGCAGCTCTCGAAGAATTTCCACCCGATCCAAGGTTTTGACTTCCGAGTGGATGTAACGCGACTTCACCCCGGCACGTTCCAGATACTTTTGAAGCTCTTCTGCCATTCGCTTTGTCAAGGTTGTTACCAAGACGCGAGCTTCATTTTTGATCGTTTGGTCTATTTCTTCCAACAAATCATCCAGCTGATTCAAGCTAGGCCGCACTTCTATTGTAGGGTCCAAAAGCCCAGTGGGTCGGATGATCTGCTCCACCACTACCCCTTCTGTCAAGGTCAGCTCGTAGTCTGCGGGCGTGGCCGACACGTAGACAATCTGGTTGATCAGCTGCTCAAACTCCTCAAACTTCAGCGGGCGATTGTCCAAGGCAGAGGGCAATCGAAAGCCGTAGTCCACCAAGTTGACTTTTCGAGATCGGTCACCTCCCCACATCGCTCGTACCTGAGGCACTGTTACGTGACTTTCATCAATCACGAGCAGGTAATCCTCCGGAAAATAGTCCAGCAAGCAAAATGGGCGTGTGCCGGGCTTTCGACGATCAAAGTAGCGCGAGTAGTTTTCTACCCCAGAACAATAGCCCAATTCCCGAATCATTTCTAAGTCAAACTCCGTACGCTCCTGCAGCCTTTTTGCTTCCAAAAATTTGCCTTCCTTTTCAAAAAAGCTGAGCTGCGCCATCAAGTCATCTTGGATTTCATGGATGGCCGTATCAATGGTATCTCTCCCCGTTACAAATAAATTGGCTGGAAAAATGGAAATGATCTTCTCATCCGAAAGCTTCTTCCCTGTGCTGGGCTCAATCCGCTGGATGGCTTCGATTTCATCCCCCCAAAAAATGATGCGGTAGGCGAAATCCGCATAGGCCACGTATACATCAACCGTGTCTCCTTTGACCCGAAAAGTACCGCGCGTCAAGTCTTGTTGGGTGCGGCTGTACAAGATGTCCACCAACTTAAATAGGAGCTGGTTTCTTGGAATTCGATCTCCTTCCTGGAGGCGCAAGATGTTTTTGCCAAATTCTTCCGGATTGCCAATGCCATAGATGCAGGAAACAGAGGCCACCACAATCACATCCCTACGTCCCGAAAGCAGGGCAGAAGTGGCACTCAAACGAAGCTTTTCGATCTCCTCATTGATACTGAGGTCTTTCTCAATGTAGGTGCCTGAACTAGGAATAAAGGCTTCAGGTTGGTAATAGTCGTAGTAGGAAATGAAATATTCGACCGCGTTTTCAGGGAAAAATTGTTTGAATTCTCCATAAAGCTGGGCCGCCAAGGTCTTGTTATGACTCAGGACCAGTGTGGGTCGTTGGGTTTGTTGAATGACATTCGCGATGGTAAAGGTCTTCCCTGATCCTGTCACCCCTAACAATACTTGTGCGTTATCGCCGGCTTTCAAACCCGATACCAGCTCTTTTATGGCTTGTGGCTGATCGCCTGTTGGCTTATAATCTGAGGTAAGTTTGAATTCCATAGCGTATCTCCAACACCAATTAGGGGTAAAAAGGTTTAGTTAGCTCCCAAATTAGTTGAAGCGTGCTTAGTCTTCCTTTTTACGATTGTAAAACAGAAAATTGGCACGCAACAATAAGAGCAATAGAATTGGAATCAATGCAGGGGAGAAGGATTGCAGTCCAAACATCCAGAGCAACAGGGTCATCACTGTAGCCCCCATTGCAAACAACAGGTAGGAAGAAATCCAGGTAGCATTGGGGCGAGCAACCAATCCCCATACCAACACCAGGTGCCCGGGAAATGCCCAAAGGATGTTCCAATTCCAAGCCGTAGCGGAATGATCCGTAAAAAACCAAAGAAAGGCAACCACTAGCCCTAGGATTCCGACTGACCCAAAAAGAGCGACATCTAGCCCTTTCATCAGCTTACCTTTCTTGAATCCATAGAAAGTCAATGCTGCAAACACCAAAGTTAAAAGCCAGAAAACCATGGATGGATTCAGTAAAGACTGCTGGGCGTTTTCTTGAGGGTACTCCAAAAGCACTCGGCTTTGTTTCACCAGTGGTCGGGAAACTCCATTTTCGAGGATGGTCGCATTTGCAAATGCCTGTTCCATGTAGGTGGGTAAAAACTGCTTTTCAACTTCCGTCGCTGGCCGATCAATCACCGCGCCCAGCGCGAGGTCAATTCCAAAATCTGCCCAAGGGAGTGGCAGTACAAATTCATCAATCAAATTTCGAAAGGTCTTTTCCTCAGCTACAGAATCGGACCACACCAACTGCTCACCCATCGCGATGTCAAAAGCATCTCGGATTTTAGTTGCACAGTTGTTGTAGAAAAAATCATACTTGTAAAACCGCCTTTCGGGAGCGTACTGTGCATCCAAGTGCTGGAGAAGAAAGTCTTTTTGCTCCTGATTCAAATCCAAAACCTGCTCCCGAAGCCCACGCTTGTAATAATCGTATTCAATGATAAAACGATCGTAGGGAACTACACTGAGCATGTAGTTGAGCTTGCCTGTGGCAAACTTTCCATAAAAATTAGGCGTATCAAAGTCAAAGGTGCCGAAGTTGAAGACCAGATCTCTGCCGTCCGGCCCGATTTCACGCAGGCGGATGGCACTGTGTCCAAAAGAAGCGTACAACTCCGGTCCAGGATCTGCGGTAAGCAAACTTACTTCCCAAAATTGCGCTCTTGCAGGAGTTAGCCCTACGAAGTTCAAAAGAATTAGGAGGAATCCTAGTTTGTATTTCGCCATCATTTTTTAACTTGATTTACTTTTTAAACTACTTTCCAATGGATATTTTTTACAATCCCCTGTCCCTATCTGGGCTCCATTTTCAGCGTACAATATACAGCATATTCCTAGCAGTTGTATCCCTACTTCTCTTTCTAAACCCCTGCTTTGGTCAAGAAATTGGCGCCTACAAAACCCGAAACTCTGGAGATTTTAACCAATCTTCAACTTGGGAAGTTTGGGATGGAACAGCATGGCTCCCTGGGACGCAAAAACCCGGAAAAGAACAGGATATCTACATCGATCAATCCCATAGCATCCGGCTCCTTGGCAATGAAGCTGCCAAAAGTGTTTTTATTCATGCTGGGTCTGGCCAAAAACTAAACCTCAATGGCTACAACCTCGACGTGTATGGGAGCTTGGCTGCCTTTACAAACGCTGCCCCAGGTCGCCCAAATCCAGGGGCCGGGAGCAGCCAAAACTGGATAGGAAACTCCTCCAGCAGCAGCTTGACTTTCAAAGGAACAAGCCGGGTGATTGTCGAAAAAAATAGCTGGAGCGGGGAGACTACCCGAAGCCGCTTCGCGGTAATTTTTGACCCTGGACCTGGACAAGTACTCACATTAATGGCTCCCATGAAAGCCCTTTCCTTTCGTGTGCGTTCCGGCACCTTAGACCAAAAAAGAGACCGAACCTCCTCATCTGCCTCCTGCTTCACCCTCTCCTTCAACACTGAAAATAGTGTCTTTGGCGCTGGCCCTTTTGGGGACTTCACCGTAGAATCAGGCGCCACCTTTCGCTCAGAATGCAATGCCAATCTGATCAATCGCTCAGCCAGTGGATTGAGCTCAGCCCTCCTCTTTGAGCTGCAGCGGGAGGGCCGCCTTGTACTACAGGGGACTAGACCCACGATCGAAGCAAACCAGTTTCGCCTGGATGGCACCGTTATCTTTGAAGGTTCCCAAGGTCCCATCAGCTTTCTTTCCAGTACCTACCCAAACTCAAGTCGCCCTAGCGAGCTACGACACTTGGAACTACTGGGAGCACATCCCCTGCAGCTTCCAGTGGCACTTTCCTTAAAAGGCGACCTGCTGCAGCAAGGCACAGGAACTTTTAAAGGTACCGATACCCACCTTACCCTTTCTGGAGAAGAAGATCAACTCCTCATCGGAAGCAACTTAGATCTGAACTCCTTGACAGTAGACAAGTCTGGCGGTACCATGCACTTCCAGCAGGACCTGGTCGTAGAGCGGCAGTTTACGCTGACGAAAGGAGCCCTCGACTTTCATGGAAATGCCCTACAGCTCAATAAATCTGGGCTAGGAGGCTACCGATACAGCAAGGGATCTTGGAGAAATCTTGCCCTTCTCAGTTACGGCGGGCTTCCACTCCTGCTCGATGAACACAACGCCACCTTCCCCTTTGAGGACCTTGCAAATGGAGGCCAGCGCTGGCTTAAATTTCTCGGCTCTCCACCTGCTGCAGGAGAATTGCGGATCGAATTTGTGGAAGAGAAAGGGGCCAACCACGATGCCAATTTTCAGGATGTGGATGGAACAACCATTTTATATCAGCTCAATAGTTATTTCAAAATTTCAGTAGACCCGGTGCTCGGCGAAGGAGAACTTGAGCTTCGCATGGCAGCCGACAGCCTCCTGATCGACAAAGTAGAAGACCTCAGGCTGGTGAAGCGGGGGCAAGCTGGACCCGGAACTCCGCTCCATGGTGTTACAGAAAATTTCCCCTGGGCTAGGAGAAGGGTCAAATGGGCAGACCTCCCTGGGCATGAATGGACCATCGGAAGCTATAGAGAAGCCACAGTCCTTCCCCTAAGAACTAACATAACCCCTAATCCTAGAGAATCGTCACCCTTTCAAAACACTGACGGGATTCCCAGACGGTACGGGAAATTTAAGAGCCTGCCGCTTAACATTTTGAATTGCTTACCAAAGGATTTTCGAAGATTTCCCTAACTTTCAAAGACTACGAGCCCATTTAACCCCATGACCTTACTCTTTGTCCTTCTTTCCATTGCCCTATTGGTCTTGCTGATCGTCTGGGCCAAGCTGAATCCCTTCCTCTCTTTTTTAATTTCCGCCATCGCTGCTGGCTTTTTATTGGGTTTACCCGCAGACCAGGTAGCCAGCTCCATTCAAAAAGGGATGGGGGCCTTGTTGGGAGACTTGGTCATTGTCATTGTCACTGGAGCCATGCTGGGCAAATTGGTTGCTGAAAGTGGGGCCGCCCAACGAATTGTAGGTTTCTTGATGGGGGTCTTTGGAGAGAAGTACATCACCTGGGCCATGGCCTTAACCGGCCTAGTCGTGGGCATCCCCTTGTTTTACAATGTAGGATTTGTACTGCTCGTGCCGCTAGCTTTCACCCTATCCTACCAATACAAATTGCCTGCGGTTTATGTGGGCTTGCCCTTACTTGCTGCCTTATCCGTAACCCATGGATTTCTTCCTCCACACCCTTCGCCAGCAGCTTTGGTGGGTCAGTTTGGCGCCAATATGGGACTCACACTCCTTTATGGAGGCATTATTGCTATTCCGACGATCATCCTTGCGGGACCCTTACTTGCCCCATTTCTCAAAAATATTCAGGCAACTCCCTTAAAAACATTTCAAGCGGATCCCAAGCCCGAGTCCGAACTTCCAGGCATCGGCAACAGTGTATTTACCGCCTTACTTCCAGTGGTACTCCTAGTGATCACCACTCTGCTCTCCATGTCGGTCGCTGCAGAAGATCCCTTGCGGCCACTTCTCAACTTCCTTGCCAACCCAAGTGTCGTGATGCTGGTTTCGGTAGGCTTTGCCACCTTTTCCTTAGGCCTGCGGAGAAAGCAGTCTATGACCCAATTGATGGACATCTATACGGTTGCTACAAAGGACATTTCGATGATCTTGTTGATTGTGGCAGGTGCAGGTGCTTTGAAACAGATTTTTACAGATTCGGGCGTGAGCATGGAGCTAGCTGAGGGAATACAATCCTGGGACATGCACCCGCTAATATTGGCTTGGTTGATCACCGCTGTGATCCGTGTGGCAGTGGGCTCCGCTACTGTGGCCGGCCTGACCACAGCAGGGATCATCGCTCCACTAGTTCCGACACTAAACGTAGACCCCAATTTATTGGTGCTCTCCATTGGGGCGGGCAGCTTGGTATTTTCGCACTTCAATGATGGAGGTTTCTGGATGTTTAAAGAATACTTCAACCTCAGCGTCAAAGATACGCTACGCTCTTGGACGCTGATGGAAACGGTGGTGGCTGTCGCAGGTTTAGGCGGAGTACTCCTGCTGGATCTGATTCTCTAAGTTCAAAAAGGGAGCTGACTCCTCTGAAAATTCATACTTTAGCATACCCAGAACCATTTGCACCTTTAATTGAATCCCAATTTCAACAGCAATACTATATGACTAGTCCTGAACAAAATTTCGAACAGCTTGGCTTGATCCTCCCTCCAGCACCAAAGCCTTTGGGCGTATACACCCCCAGCTTGGTGGTGGGTAATTTTCTTTACCTCTCTGGCCATGGAACCGTGACGCAAGACGGAAGCTTGATTATTGGTAGAATCGGTGAAGATCTGGATATCGAGCAGGGCAAACTTGCAGCAAGACAAGTCGGTCTTGCCATGTTGGCGACGATCAAAGAATCCATTGGCTCTTTGGATAAAGTAAAACGGGTGATCAAAGTCCTGGGCATGGTCAACTGTGTGCCGTCTTTTGAAAGACACCCTTATGTCATGAATGGATGCAGTGAACTCTTTGCCGCTGTTTGGGGAAAAGAAATGGGCATCGGTGTACGCTCCGCCGTGGGAATGGGCTCCTTACCAGACAATATCCCTGTAGAAATAGAGGGGCTATTTGAACTGCATTAAGATCAAGGATCAACCAAGTCCTTGTAGGACTGAAATAGAGCCAGTACATCGCGGACATACTTGACTGCGATGTGCCCTTTGGCATAGCCGCTTTTTACCACCGGATCCCGGTAGTATTTGGGATCGCTTTTTAGGTTCAAAAAGTTGGAAACCTCCTGCCAGCTTTGGGTATTTTTTCGATACTTCAAAGTCAACCTCCAGGCATCATCCACATGGCCTTGTCCGATAGTATATGAAGCCAAAATAAACTTAATTCGCTCGTTGGTCTCAGGAACTCGTTCCATCCAAAATTTATCCAGATACTGCAGGTACCTCACGCCTCCTTTCAAGGACTCTACTGGATCATTGGGATTAGTCACCCCAAATCGCTCAAGCGTCACCGGCATCAACTGCAACAATCCCTGAGCTCCAGCATAGGAAAGGGCAGTGGTATCAAATCTCGACTCCTTGTACACCAAGGCTGCCAGAAGGCGCCAATCCCAACCTAAAGTTTGCGCGTTCTCTTGAATGATCTCATCGTACACAGAAATTCGGTTCCCCCCAAGTGAAGAAAACGTATTTGTCGCACGTTCATATTGATTTTTTGAATTCAAAAAATACCTCGCATACGTCCGCGGAATGAACACTTTCTTTTTTTCTACCAGCCAACTGTTCACTGCTTGGAGCAAATTGGTGGAGGTACTTCGCAGGGCCCAGGTTACCGGCTCTTTTTTGGATACCTCCAGCCCGAGCTGAAGTTCATCGTAATAGGTTGCGTTGGTTTGCGCCACATTCTTTTCTGCAACGGTCCAGCGCAGTTCCTGCTCATAGACGCGATCAAGCAAGGTTTCTTCGTGGTCTTGAGCCTCAAGGATCGTAAACTCAAGGCGGAGTGAATCTTTTACCTGCTCAAGTTGGCTCTTGTACAAAGCTCCTTTACGAACGACTACGGTATCCTTTCCAAGGCTATCCCAAGATGTCAATTTTTCTCTCCCTACAAGCACCGTGCTGATCGTACCCAACGATTCGGTAAAGGACACAAAGCTTTCCCGCTCTGCATTCTGAGTCACGTTCATGGCAATTAAGTCCACCTTGCCTTCCTCAAGCTTGCTGAAGGCCTCATCAATATCGGCAGCGACCACAAATTCGATTTGAACACCCAATTCCTTACCAAGATCTAGGAGGAGCTCGTATTCGTAGCCCATCCTCCTTCCTCGGTAGATGTAAAAGCTACTGGAATTGTTGTCTACCGCAACGCGCAAGGTGCCTCGGGATATAATCCCTTCCTTATCCAGAATAAATTCCTGCTTTGAGGGCTGGATAAACCAGTTATTGAGGTAGCCGATGGTCCCCCCAATCAAAAATGCTACTGCTACAGCAAGTAGTACCGCTTTGTTTTTTCCCATTTCTGAACAGCAATGCTGCTGTCTTTCGGTACACTTGGCAAAGCCTATGCCAAATTTTATTCTGTGATTTTCCTTTAACCAAAAAAAAGAGGCCGCAGCCTCTTTAATTTTTCAATTCACAGGAACCTCAAAGGGTTCCAAACTGCTAGTGAAAAAGATTTTTCCTGACAAGCGAAGCAGTTCAATCTCCTGTTGTTTGATCTGAAAAATAGAGGTAATAAGCCTATTTTCTGCTGAGAGGAGGTTGACTTGCGCATCTCTAAATTCAAGGTAGGAGGCGATTCCTAATCGAAATCGTTCCAAAGCAATTTCCGAATTCTCCTTGGCCACTTGGTAATTCGTCTGTTCGATGGAAAGTAGTCCTAGGTTATTATCATAGGTGTTGTACGCACGTTGAATATCTGACTTTAGTTGGATTTCATACTGCTCCAAGGAATAGTCCTGGATGCGTTGATTCACCTTTGCACTTTGAATCCGTCGATTGAGGGTAAGTCCACTGAACAAATTGAAGGTGATTGAACCTCCATAGTTGAGGCCTTGTCTTTCGTTTTGAATCAAGAAACCCGCATCTGAGTTAAACACAGAATTGTTGAAACTTGAATTCAGGTTGATGCCAGGAAGTCTTGAGGCTTGGAGTTCTTTGATCCGAAGGAAAGCTTCGTTGTTATTTCGTTGGTTGACAAGCAGGAGCTTGTTCTCTAGAAATGCGCTTTCATAGAGCGTCTCAAGTGTCAAACGATCTCCAATGGTAATGGTGCTGTCCTGAATCAAGAAGTTGGTGTCAGGATCCGCTGCAAGTAATTCATTCAAGTTCACTCGCGCATTCTGAATGACTTGATACTGAGTCATCAATAAGCTAGAATCCCCATTGTAGTCTACTTGGGCTGCGAGAAAATCTCTTTTCCCTGCTCCACCCAATTCATACTGTGCTTGGGAAATATCCAACCTCGCCTTACTCAAAAACAAGGTTTGTTGCAGCACTTTTAGGCGCTGCAATTCCAAAATTAAGCGGTAATAGGCGGTGGAAATGCCAGCCACGGTGTTTTCCACGATGATTTTTGCATCCAGATCGCTGATTTCTTCCAACATCCCAAGTCGGCGCATGGTCAGCAAGGACTCTGGTCTAAATCCATAAATCCCCACAAAGCTATAGGCTTTGTTCCGAGACTTTGCCGCATCGATTTCACGTGGATTATCAGGAGATGTCGCAAACGTCTGCGTTACATCTTCTGTGGAAAAATTACGTAGGTAGTTGGCATTAAGGGTAGGCATGAATAAACTTCCTGCAGCTATTTTTTTATCGAGCTCTCGCAGATTCCGGTTTTCAACTCCAATTTTAACTTGTAGGTTATTCTCCAACCCCAATTGTAGCGCTTTTTCAAGATCTAACGGTTCCTGTACTTGCCCCCATACCGATAGGACTGGTAGCAGGAATGCAAGCAAAAGTGTTCCTATTTTCATACTGTTTTTGCTAAGACGCCTTTTTTGGAAGTTAGATAGGTGTACACCCCAGGAATAACGAAGAGTGTCAAAACCGTAGAAAAGGCAAGGCCTCCAATAACTGCAGCTCCCATAGGTACCCTGCTTTCTGCCCCAGCACCCAAAGCCAATGCAATGGGTAAAATTCCTAGGATCGTAGACATACTGGTCATCAAAATCGGTCGAAGTCGAGAAACTGCCGCACCAAAAATGGCCTCTTCAACATCCATTCCTTCCTCTTTGCGCTGGTTGGCAAACTCGACAATCAAAATTCCATTTTTGGTCACCAAGCCGATGAGCATGATGATTCCAATCTGACTGAAAATGTTGAGTGTGAAATCAAATACCCAAAGCGTGGCCAAGGCCCCAAAAATGGCCAAGGGTACAGTAAACATAATCGTCAATGGGTCGGCAAAACTTTCAAACTGAGCAGAAAGTACCAAATAGATCAACACCAAGGCAAAAATAAAGGCGAACATCAAGCTGTTGGAACTCTCTCTAAATTCCTTGGAGGGCCCAGAAACATCCGTAGCGTAGGAATCATCCAAGACCTCAGCAGCAATTTTATCCATCTCATCCAAGCCTGCACCGATGGTCACCCCATCCGCTAAGTTGGCTGAAACGGTCGCGCTCACAAATCGATTGAATCGATACAACTGTGGAGGCGTACTTTTCTCGACCACGCGCACCAAGTTGTCCAATTGAATAAGTTCTCCATTATCACCTCGAACGTAGAGCATTCTCAAATTGACCGGTTCGTTTCGGTCTTGAAGTTGCATCTCACCGATCACCTGGTACTGCTTGCCGCCCCGAATGAAATAGGCAAAACGCTGTCCTGAATAGGAAAGTTGCAAGGTTCGAGCAATTTCCTGTACCGACACGCCCATATTGCGTGCTCGCTCCCGATCAATCTCAATTTCCAATTCAGGCTTGGTAAATTTTAAGTTGATGTCGGTAAAAATGAAGGCCGGATTTTGTGCAGCCTTCTCCATAAATTTTGGGATGACCGCTTTTAATTTTTCCAAAGTTGGAGCCTGAATCACGTACTGAACTGGAAGTCCTCCACGTCGATCTCCAATGGATGCAGGTTGCTGGGCAAAGGCACGTACTGCAGTAATTCCGGAAAGGGACCCATTCACTTGAGAGAAAATTTGCTGTTGAGACCTAGCACGTTGGTCAGAATTAGTTAAATATAGCCTAAAAAATCCTGAGTTGGTATTGGACCCTGCACTAAATGATGGAGAGGTCATGCTCATGAGTCCTTTCAGTTCGGATTCTGGTAAATCTTTCCTGAGGTCAGCATTTAGGTCAGTAATCACCTGATCCATAAAGGAAAAAGTAGCCCCTTCTGGTCCAGTCACCCTGATGGTTAACTCAGACCGATCTTCGATTGGCACCAGCTCCGATTGTAAATTAGAAAACAGCCAATAAATTCCCAGACCCATGACGCCGATGATGGGAAAAGAAATCCATTTCACCTTCATGAATTGAGTCAGTGTCCGCCCATAGAAAAGATTCAATTGAACAAAGAAGGGCTCGGTAAAGCGATAAAATGCATTTTGCTTGCTGCGGTGCTTCAGCATTTTTGCGCTAAGCATGGGGGTCATCGTAAGCGCAACAAAAGCAGAAATAATAACCGAGCCGGCAACTACAATTCCAAATTCTCGAAATAGTCTTCCCGTGGTACCTGTAAGGAAAATTACAGGTAAAAATACCGCAGCAAGGGCAATGGTAGTAGCGATTACTGCAAAGAAGATCTCTTCAGATCCCTTGGCAGCTGCCTCCATTGGTTTTTCCCCTTTTTCAATTCTGGAGTAGATATTTTCCAACACTACAATGGCATCATCGACCACCAAACCAATAGAAAGAACTATTCCGAGAAGTGTAAGCACGTTGATGGAAAAATCCATCAGGTACATAATAAAAAACACTCCAATAAGCGAGATAGGAATCGTCACAACAGGAATAAAAGTGGTGCGCCAATCTCTCAAAAAGAGAAAAATTATAGCAACCACGAGAATAAAAGCTGTAATGATGGTCTCTTCTACCTCGGATATAGATTGGCGAATGTATCGAGTACTGTCATAGGCCACTTCAACTCCAACATCTGCAGGCAAGTCCCTTTTTATAAAGTCTAATCTTTTATAAAATTCATTCGAAATTTCAATGTTGTTCGCGTTTGGTAAAGGGACCAAAACCACGCCGACAGAAGGCTCTAAATTGTGACGCAACAATGTTTTCTCATTCAAAGCAGAAAGTTCCGCTGTTCCAATATCTTGGAAGCGAACGAGGTTGGATTCACTTTCTTTGATGATTAATTCATTGAATTCTTGAGGGGAGCTCAAACGGCTTTTTGTTCGAACAGAAAGCTCAATAGTTTGTCCTTCAATTCTTCCAGAAGGAAGTTCCACATTTTCAGTTTGGATTTTACTCAGGACATCCATAGGAGTAATTCCGTAAGAGGCCATTTTGAGGGGGTCCATTCGCAGTCGAATGGCATATTCTTTTTCGCCCCAGATTTGAACCCTACTTACTCCAGGAATTGTTTGCAGGCGCTCTTTGAATACATTATCCGCAATTTCCGAAAGCTCAAGCAAATCGCGCTGATCACTTTTCAAATTAATTCCAATAATGTACTGCGCATCGGCGTCTGATTTCGAGACCACAGGAGGATCAGCATCAGGCGGCAAATTGCGCTGCGCTCCTGAAACCTTGTCTCGTACATCGTTAGCAGCAGCCTCAAGGTCGGCGCTTACTTCAAACTCTACTGTAATATTGCTTCGCCCATCAGCACTCGTGGAGGTTAGGGATTTGATTCCTTGAATGCCATTAATTTGTTCTTCAAGGGGTTCCGTGATTTGGGCCAGAATTACATCTGAGTTGGCTCCTACATAAGAAGTACTCACACTGATAACAGGTGAATCAATGGTGGGATATTCCCTTACCCCTAAAAGTGAAATTCCAATCCCACCAAAAAGTAGGATGGCCAGAGACATCACAATGGCCAATACAGGCCTTTTAATACTTATACTTGAAAGACTAGCCATGAGATTACTTAGTTAATGGTTGTAGGCTTGACAGGCATGCCCTGTCTAACTTGCATCACACCGGTAGTAAGTACCAAATCCCCCTCTTTCAATCCAGAGATTACTTGAACTTGCGTATCTGTTCGCGTACCGATTTCAATCATCCGCTGTTCTGCATTTCCATCTGCCCCTACTACAAACACCTTGTAGCCAGACAATTCAGGAATAACAGATTCAGCTGGAACCAATAAGGCATCTTCTTTAACATCCAGCACAAACCGAATCTTCACAAACATCCCAGGTAGGTATTTGCCACTTTTGTTGGGGCTTTGTGCTCTTAATTTGATAGTTCGGGTAGCTGCGTCAATCTGAGGCTCAAAGGCATAAACTTTGCCTTCCACCTCTTCGGTAGACGATTCGCTACTGAAGTAGATCGAGGAGCCTTCTGCAATCAGGCCTGAATACCGCTCAGGAATAGAGAACTCCAATTTGATTGGGTCAATATTGACAATGCTTACGATAATGTTAGATGCATTGATTACCGCTCCTTCGGAAACTTGACGAAGACCCAATCGCCCATTGAAGGGTGCACGGATCACGGTCTTCTCCAATTGCGCTTGAACCAACTTGATGTCCGAAAGGGCAGTATTGTATTGATTCAGTACAATATCGTATTCCTCTTGGCTGATTGCTTCTCGAGCCAGGAGCTGCTTCTGTCTAGACTCCTGTGTTTGAACCAATTTTTGGGTGTATTGCAAGCGCTGGTACTGCGCTTGAAGTTCATTGTCATTGAGGTAGACCAGTGGCGTCCCCTTAGCTACGTATTGACCTTCTTTAAAATTCACTTTGGTCACCAAGCCGCTAATCTCGGGCTTGATGTCTACTGATTCATTCGGTAAAATGGTACCAGATACTTGCAACTGATTGTTGAGCGTTTCCTTTTTGAGTTGAATTACATTCACTACTAGAGGCTCTGCGTTGCCCCCTCCATTTTGGCCAGCAGGTGCAGCACCTTCTCCAGCCGGCTGGGTACCGAGTCTTGGATAAAAATAAGCTACCGCCAGTAGCAAAATGATGCCAAGAACTAGAAAGATTTTAGTTTGTTTTTTCATTGGTAGAATAGGCAGTTACTGTTGGTTTTTTATAAAAGCAATAGAGAGCTGGTTGAACTCATCTGGTTTTTCCACGTTGACAACATGCCCACAGGTATCCAAAACACGAAGAATTGAATTTTTGTGGTAACGAATTAAATTTTTGACTGGCTCCAAAAACATCACATCCTGATCCCCCATGACGTAGAGCGTGGGAATTCCTAGGTCTTTTTCCTTGAAATACCGCAGCAGTGGATTGATGTCTTTGGTCAATTTAAACCAGCGAATAAACTCTTTTTGACAGAGCTTTTGGGCCTCGTGAATGAAGAGGTTGCGCGACTCTGCGTGTTGCTTTCGAGGCATGATCACAAAAGCAAAAAGTCGGTACAACCACATGAAGGGAATGATACGCTTAAAGGTATTTCCGAAAAATACTAGTAATCTACTTTGTACGGTTAACCGGGTAACTGCACCAGCCATAACAAGGGATTTGACCCTTGCAGGAGCCATCTCTGCAAGCTGTCTTGCCAAGATAGTGCCCAAAGAAACTCCCATAAAATGTGCTGGGGGAAGCTTGAGGTGATCCAATACCTCTAAAATATCTTTGGTGACTGCCTCAAAGGTGTAGTGCTGCTTCCAGATTGCTTCTGGCATTTCTACTGATTTACCATGACCGCGAAGGTCGATCAGCAGCAGGTTAAAATCTTTCTGAAAATCACGAAGCTGCTTATGCCATACTGCAGAGCTCCCTCCTGCGCCGTGGATAAATACGACCCACTCGCTACTTTGAGAATGCAAAAATTGCTTAAAGTATAACATACAGCAAAGAATATAGGGAGAATCATTCTCCAACGAAATACAAATATACCTTAGTTTTCTTGCAGTTCTGTAGAAAACATAAGGATGGCAAATCCTCACCATCAATGGAAAATAGGAGGGATATCCCCTTGAAATCCAAAAATCAAGGTGTGGAAGAGCCCGATAGTTATAACAAAAAAAAGCGCCCCGAAGTTCGGGGCGCTTTCAAAGAATCAAGATGTGATCTTAGTTGAAGATGTATCTCAAACCAAACTGCATTCTCCAAACGTCAGCTACACCAGCGGTAGCTCTGTAAGTTTCTGTAATCAAGCTTGGGCCAATGTTACGGAATCTGTACTGAGGTCTGCCATCTGCACTAGTAGAAGGAGTTCCTACTACAAGCGGCTGCGTAGAGTTGAAGGTCTTGCCTACTCCGTAGTCGGAATCAATCAAGTTACCTACGTTCAAAATATCCACACGGAATTCCAAGGTATTTCTCTTGCCTCCGATGTTGGTAAACAACTGCTGTGCAAAAGAAAGGTCAGCACGGTAAACCATTGGCATGATCACGGCACCTCTTTGTGCAAATCCGCCTCTGTTGGCGCTCAAGTACTTGTCCTGAAGGATGTACGCTTCAAATGCATCTGCTTGCTCTGCTGCAGTAAAGGTTTTACCACTCGCTGTAAATGATTGGAAGTTCATTTCTGCCTTAGTTGCAGGGATGTAGATCAAGTCGTTGGCAGTACCGCCATCACCGTTCAAGTCACCACCAGTCACGTAACTCGCGTTACCAAGGGTTCTACCTTCCCAGAAGATGGACACTGAAGTGTTTCCAAACTTGAAGATGTCCTTAGAGTAAGATGCAGTAGCAAATACTCTGTGGCCCATGAAGTTAGAAGAATATCCCAAACCTGGGTTGTTTGGATCACGAGTGATTGGGTTGTTAAACCAAGTACCTGAAGCAATAGATCCTGGATCCACGGTGTTTTTAGACTCTCCGTAGCTGTAAGCAGCTTTCAAGAATAGTCCATTGGTGAATGGTCTCTCCAAAGAGAAGGAACCAACCCATGAGTATCCAACAGCTTGGTTAGACAAGGTTACCGCATTAGGGATCTTGGCATTGATACGGTTCGGGTTGGAAGCAGCATTCCATCTCGCACGGTTGTCATTTCCACTAAACTGGGAGAATGGAACTGGCAAGTTGGCATTGTAATAAGCTACCCCATTCACATCTTGGTTGTAGATGAATTCACCAGTTGCGATGATTCCAGCAGGCAACTGCTGATCTACTGCGATGTTGGTTCTCCATACCTGAGGGAACTTGAAGTTCGTCTCAGTTAAAGCAAGCTCGTAAGAAGATGCAGGTGCACCTGTCACTTCAGTGGGCTTGTACTTGTTAGGATCTGGGTTGAAAGGACGAGTAGTGGTGTTATCCAACTGAGCAAAACCTGTCAAGATACCGTTGTTACCTACTTGGTTTGAAATCCAAACATAAGCTGGGCGTCCGGTGAATACACCTGAACCACCTCTAATTTGTGTCTTTTGGTCACTGAATACATCCCAGTTGAAACCTACACGTGGAGACCACAATAGGTTTGCTTCAGGAAGAGCATCCGTTCTAAAGTTTACATAAGCACCAGCTGGGTTTCTGAAGAAGAAAGTCTCCATTTCTGTGTTTCTAAGTGCAGTCTGCTCAAAGAATGGCACATCTACTCTCAAACCTGCAGTAAGCTTCAAGTTTTTTCTTGCCTGCCATTCGTCCTGAACAAAGACACCACCATAGTTTACTTCCAAAGGTTGGATTGGCTTCTCAGATCCTGGGATGTTGTTCCAACGAACCTGGAATCTTCTCTGAGTTACACCTGAAGCAACAGCATTGCCATTGGCAAGGAAATTATCCGCATCCTTGTAGAAGTCTGCCAAAGAGTTGTACACATACACAGACTGAGAGCCTGGGAAGAATACGTTTTCAGACTGGTAGTTTTCGTAGCTGAAACCAGTAGTAATGGTGTGGTTTCCTTTGAAGATTTGCAAGTTTTCCTGGATTTGGAAAGTCTTGTAACGCAATTCGTTGTTTGGAGTGAAAGGCTCAAATCCAAAAGAAGTGTAAGTAGAACCGGCGTTCAAGATATCCACCATCGGGAAGAATTCTCCTTTGTAACCACGGCTTTCGTCCTGGTAAGTATATCCAATGATTAAGTTATTGGACATGTTGGCATTGATACGCGTGTTCAATTCTGCAACTATGGATTTGATGTTCTCCATAATGCTGTAGTTAGAGTTTTGGAAGTTCAAGGCCTCAGCTCTGAAGTTACGGTTACCGAAACCTAGAGAAGAAGAACCAGACATCAACACATCAGTAGAAGAATCCAACTGGTTGTATCTCAAGCTCAACTTATTCTTGTCGTTGATGTTGTAGTCCAACTTGATCAAAAATTTCTTACCCAAGGTTTCGTTGTCATATCCTTGGTAAGGACCAGTTTCGTAGTTAAACTTGCTTTTCAAGTAAGAGCTCAAACCATCAAGGTCAGAAGCCAATATGCGAGTTACGTTACCAGTAATAGGCTGAGATCCTGTATTTGCAGTCCAAGTAGTACCTGGTCTAGCTTCTACTTCATCTTCAAAAGAAGCAAAGAAGAACAATTTATCTTTGATGATTGGTCCGCCTACACGAAAGCCCATCTGCTTGTAGCTGAAATCACCAGGGTTGAAGGAATTCAAACCTGCCTCTTTACCTACGTTGTTGTTATTTCTAGTGAAATAGTAAGCAGAACCAGAGAATTCGTTAGTACCTGAACGAGTTACGGTGTTTACACCAGCACCTGTAAAGTTACCTTGTCTCACGTCATAAGGAGCAACGTTTACAGAGATTTGCTCGATCGCATCCAAAGAGATTGGAGATACACCAGTTCTACCACCTGGGTTAGAACCTGAACCCAAACCGAATGAGTTGTTGAAGTAAGAACCGTCAACAGTGATGTTGTTCAATCGAGAATCCTGACCTGCGAAAGACTGGCCATTGGATTGTGGGGACAATCTGGTGAAGTCGTTGATACTTCTAGAAATGGTTGGAAGCTTGCTTAACGCTCTGTTGTCGATGGCAGTATTAGCACCGGTACGCTCGCTAGAGAAAAGGCTGTTTTGATCTGCAGTGATCAACACTTCAGAAAGCTCCTGACCATCTTCTTTCAAGGTTACGTTTACATTTGAGAACGTACCAAGTGAAAGAATTAAGCCGTCTACATCTTGTGTAGAAAATCCAATGAAGGATACAGAAAGTCTGTAAGGACCTCCAATACGCATACCTGGAATAGAATATTTACCTTCTACGTTAGATACAGCGCCATAGCGAGTACCTGAAGGAAGGTGTGTAGCAACCACGTTCGCTCCTGGAAGAGCCTGTCCGTTGGCCTCAGTTACTGTTCCGGTGATACCGGAGGTCGTAACTCCCTGTGACATTGCTAGACCTGTGCTCATCACTAGGATAAACAGGGCAAGCAAATTCTTCAGTAAATTTTGCCTCATAAGATTTTTGTTTGGTAAAGTTGGTTTTTGATTTTAAATCACCGCAAAGTTAAACTCACCTTTGTCGGGGTACTAGGAATGTAGGTTAATTTTTGCTTGCCAAATTTCACATTTTTTAACGAAAACTTAACATTGAAACGAAATTAAGTTTAAGTTTTTGGTTGAAAATCTTCTTTTTAAGATGTTTTGGTCAGCTCAAACCCTCCATTTCCAAACAAACCAAAAACTAAAGCCTATTGTTTGGGCCAACTAATCTTTTCTCTAAGACGCTATTTTTCCTTCGCTTTTTAGCTAATTTTATTTTTAGCTTACGTAAAAATCCTGCCAAACCCTTGAGAGACAAACACATCATCTGGCTTTACCTGTTTTTGTTGGCCACCTTAGTAGACCTAGGCTTCGTAATGGAGCAAAACGATGAAATGCGGTTTTTCTCCAAACCCCTTATCCTAGCGGGCTTGATCTTGTATTTCTATTTTATCAGCAAACCCATTCGATCCACGCTCCTCGCCAAAACCATCCTAGCGGCACTGCTGTTTTCTTGGCTTGGAGATGTCTTGCTCCTTTGGCCACAGCTATTTATCTATGGATTAGGTGCGTTTTTGATGGCGCATCTTTGCTATATTTTAGGGTTTCGACTTGCTCAGCAGCCTGAGGGCCGGCTGGACTCCTGGCATATTATCCGTTCCTTTTTTTACAACCTGCCCATTTACCTCCTCGCTGGGTTCGCATTTTATTTGATCTATCCCAATTTGGGAGGCTTAAAAATTCCTGTAATTGCCTATATCCTAGTTATTATTGGTATGGTCACCACCGCTAGAGCACGATTCAAAAAGACAAATGCCGCCTCTTTTTGGCAGGTATTTGTGGGGGCTCTTCTTTTTTTAATTTCAGATGGAATCCTAGCCATAGCTCGGTTTTTCAATGACTTTCCAGAAGCTGGAATTCTGATCATGGGCACCTATGCCACCGCTCAGCTTTTGCTTGTCATGGGCATTCGTTCCTACCTCGTAGGGGCTAAAAAATAAGGTCAATTTTTTGGTCAACAGTCCACAGACGACGGACCACAGTACAATGTACCAAGTACCAGGTACCAAGTATGGATTCTAAATCAAGTCAGACTAGGTCTAGGCTGTCGTCTGTTGACGGTCGACCGTTGACAGTATATGACTATTTTTTCAAAGCAACCCGAATAGACAATTCCTCCAACTGTGCATCTGCCAAGGTGCTCGGTGAATCAATCATCACATCTCTGCCTGAATTGTTTTTAGGGAAGGCAATGTAATCTCGAATGGAGTCTGAACCTCCAAAAATGGCACAGAGTCGGTCGAAGCCAAATGCAATCCCTCCGTGTGGGGGAGCTCCGTATTCAAAGGCTTCCAACAAAAATCCAAATTGCTTTTGCGCTTCCTCCTCGGTAAATCCAAGGTGGCTAAACATCAGCTGCTGGGTAGCCCGATCGTGGATACGGATGGATCCTCCTCCTACTTCTACCCCGTTGATGACTAAATCATAGGCATTGGCACGCACAGCTCCCGGATCAGACTCTAGCAAGGGAATATCTTCTCGCTTGGGAGAGGTGAATGGATGGTGCATGGCATGGAAACGCTGTGATTCCTCATCCCACTCTAAAAGTGGGAAGTCCACCACCCAAAGTGGCACAAACACGGATCGATCTCTCAATCCTAGCTCTTCACCCATTTTTAGGCGTAACTCCGAGAGCTGCTTGCGGGTGGATTTTTCATCTCCACTGAGTACTAGGATCAAATCTCCAGGAGCGGCGCCAAAGGCATCTGCCCATGACTTCAATTGTTCTTGCGAATAAAATTTATCTACACTGGACTTGAGTACACCATCTTGCTGGTAGCGTACATAAATCAATCCTTTGGCACCTATTTGTGGTCGCTTTACCCATTCCGTCAACTCGTCCAACTGCTTTCGGGTATAATCTCCAGCTCCTTTGGCACAGATCCCTAGCGCAATTTCCGCTTGATCAATGACCGCAAAGCCTGCCCCTTTGGCAAGAGCAGTCAAGTCCACAAATTTCATGTCAAACCGCAAATCGGGTTTGTCATTGCCATAATATTTCATGGCATCGGCATAGGTCAGGTGTGGAACATGGCCTAAATCCACTCCTTTAACAGATAAGAAGAGGTGTTTAATTAATCCTTCAAAGGTGTTGAGAATATCCTCCTGGTTGACAAAGGCCATTTCACAGTCAATCTGCGTAAACTCCGGCTGCCTATCTGCACGCAAATCCTCGTCACGGAAGCATTTGACAATTTGAAAATATCGGTCAAATCCGCTGACCATCAAGAGCTGCTTGAAGGTCTGTGGAGATTGTGGCAAAGCGTAAAATTCGCCTGGATTCACTCGGCTAGGCACCACAAAATCACGTGCTCCTTCTGGAGTTGATTTGATTAGGACAGGAGTCTCTACTTCAATAAACTGTTGCTTATCCATGTAGCTCCTAGTTTCCTGCATCATGCGGTGACGGAGCTGTAGCTTTTCGCGGATTACATTTCTACGAAGGTCTAGGTAGCGGTAGCGCATGCGGAGCTCATCTCCACCGTCCGTATCGTCTTCAATGATAAATGGTGGCACCTTAGCGGCATTCAAAACTGTAAGTTCCTCCACCTTGATTTCAATATCCCCAGTTGGCATTTTGTCATTCTTGGCAGTTCGCTCCACCACCGTGCCTGTAGCTTGCACCACAAATTCTCTTCCGAGCTGGGCTGCTTTTTCCAACAGGCTTTTGTCAGTAGAACCTTCTTCAAAAATCAACTGAGTGAGCCCATAGCGGTCCCTCAAGTCTACCCAAATCAAGCCTCCTTTATTTCTTACGCGCTGAACCCAGCCGGCCAAAGTGATTTGTTGATTGACATGATGAAGGCGTAGTTCGCCACAGGTATGCGTTCTTAACATGACTTATTCCTAATTTTTGGGAGTTCAAAGATAAATAAATGCGACAGAGAACGATAGCTATATCCCAAGATTCACCGGCTGAGGTCTATTTTTCTTTTCTTTTTTGACCTAAATGCCCAAAACCGCTGGTCTCAGCATCCATCTATCCAATGGATTCCAAATTTCCAAAAATGTCAATTAAGGTTAAAAAAGATGAAATCAAGCCAAATCAAATCAAATCCAACCAAAGTCATAGTAAATGAAAGCCAGAAGCCAAATCAAACCAAATCAACCCCGCAACCAAGCCAAATCAACAAAAATCAAACCA
>CAMCBC010000018.1 GCA_945872775.1 Spirosoma fluviale
AATAAAATTTCGTTTTGGAAACAAAAACATAACATTTCAAACATAGCCAAGTGACGTTTGCTGTACAATTTGTGAAGCAAAACGACCTACGTGAAGACTCACTACAAAACCATTATTGTTTCGGATGTTCACTTGGGAACCAAGGGCTCCAAATCAAAAGAAATTGTACGGTTTTTAAAACAATTTCACTGCGATAACCTCATCCTAAATGGCGATATCATCGACGGATGGCAGCTGAAAAAGTCAGGAAGCTGGAAACGGAAGCATACTCGATTTTTCAACCGTGTGTTGAAAATGATGGAAAATCAGTCTACCAAGGTCTTTTACCTTCGCGGAAATCACGATGACTTTTTAGATCAGATCCTTCCCCTACAAATAGGCGGTCTGCAAATCCTAGCAGACATGACCTACGAAAGTAACGGAAAAACGTATTTCATTACCCATGGGGATGTTTTTGATAGCATCACTACCAACCTACGCTGGATTGCTTACCTCGGCGATGTGGGCTACACTTTTTTGCTTTGGCTCAACCGTGTGGTCAATTACTACCGAATGAGGAAAGGCCTACCCTACTTTTCCCTATCTCAGTTCATTAAAGGAAAAGTGAAGAAGGCAGTTTCTTACATCGACGATTACGAAATGGAATTAGCCAAAATGGCGAAAGCCAAAGGTTGCGACGGGATTATCTGTGGTCACATCCACAAACCCGAAAATCGAATGATTGATGGGATTCATTACCTGAATTCTGGGGATTGGGTGGAGACCATGAGTGCCTTAGCTGAAGATTTCGAAGGAAATTGGGAGTTGATTTATTTCAATGAGATTGATTTCAAGAAAATGAATTATCCTACACCTGCCGCCCTGAGGATAGAGCCAGACCATTTGGAAGATCGCATTTTACCTCACGTGGCCTTTACTGGCATAGAGGACGAACAGCTCAGTGCAAGAAGCATCCAGTTGTAAACCATGCGGTTCTTATTTTTGATTCAAGGGGAAGGGCGCGGACACCTCACCCAAGCACTTTCCTTCGCAGGAATCCTACGGTCAGAAGGTCACGAGCTAGGAGGAGTAGTCGTGGGCAAAAGCCCAAGACGGAACCTTCCTGAATTTTTTATTCAAAAAATTGGAGTTGAAGTTACCGCAGTAGAAAGCCCAAACTTTGCAACAGATGGCTTAGAAAAGCAAATTCTTCTTGGGAAAACAATCACTACCAATCTGCTTAAGCTTCCAACTTTCTGGAAAAGTTTGCAACACATCCATCGAGTAATTGAAGAGAAACAACCCGATGTAATTCTTAATTTTTACGAACCCTTGGGTGGCCTTTACTCCCTTCTATTTAGACCAAAAGCAGCTTTTTGGACCATAGGTCATCAATACCTTGAGGCTCACCCAGATTTTGTATTTCCTACAGGGCGTAGGCTAGAAAAATTTTTATTTAGAATGCATACCCGGCTCACGGGTTTTGGAGCTGAGGAGCGTCTCGCCTTGTCTTTTCTTCCGAAAGAAAATCAAGCTGGACTTCGAGTAGTCCCTCCATTGCTCCGCAAAGAAGTGAAAGAGTTGAAGGTGAGTGGGGGTGATTTTTACTTGGCTTACATGGTCAATCCTGGTTATGCTGAGGAGGTACTCTCCTTCGCACAGCAGCATCCTGAGGTACAAATCAGAGCATTTTGGGATAAAAAAGGTGCGCAAGACGTTGAGTTCCCACTGCCAAACCTAAGTTTCCATAAAGTAAACGATCAAGGCTTTTTGGAGGCCATGGCTGCCTGCAAAGGATTGATTTGTACTGCCGGGTTTGAATCGGTTTGCGAGGCCATGTACTTGGGCAAACCCGTGGTCATGGTACCTGTAGCAGGGCAGTACGAGCAAGCCTGCAATGCCTTGGATGGGGAACAATCGGGTGCAGGTAAAAAAGCTGATTTCTTTGACTTTTCACTCCTCACAACACTGCAACTTCCAGGTCCAAATCACACTTTGTACTACCGGGAATGGGCTGAAAGTTGGCCTTCTGAATTCCGAAAACTAGTGCACAAAAAGGAGCAAACCGTTCAAAAAGAGAGCCCAGAACTAGTTCTAAACTAGCAACCCAGACTTTCTCTTTCCTGCTGAGTTAGATCTTCAAATCTTTTGTAGGTCACTTTTCCAGCTACTTCAAGTTTGGCATAGGGGAAAGAAACCCGTTTTACTTTTCCCCGCTCTTCTAGTGGTATTTGGGTGTAAAGTTGATCCAATACGTTCGACTCCATTCGTAGTGCTTCGATTTCTTGATTTGTTGGAATTGAAAATTGGCGGTTAGCAAAGGCTTTCAATTGAAATTTTCCACACAGCTGACTGTAAGTGGCTACTAAATCTGTACCGCTTGGTAAGGATTCATTTCCCTGGCTCACAAAACTTACGGGCGCATTCTCAGAAAGGGCTATAGTATTGAGATTAGCGCTATTTAATCCCTCCTCTGCTGTTGATTTCCGGATTACTCCGAAATAAATGCCAGTAAAAACTAGCATAAGGGAAATCCCAAATAGGAGTCTAACCTTCATCGGAAAAGAGGTAGCATTTTTCATGGCTGTTGGAAATAGAGAAGAAAATCAAAAAATAAGACACGAATTTAACTTAATTTTTATGAATACGATAGTTAATGTTAATTAATGCATGGGTTGAAAAAATAGAATTCAATCGGTAAATAGTAGAAAGTGGATGAATCAAAGCCCATTTTTTTCGATAAGGAGGGGTGTTTTTAAGAAAATGAAGTAAATTCTTTTGCTGCTATGTGCGGTGAAAATGATAAATTCACCCCCTCGCCCAACGAAACACAAGTTTCATGTCTGCCGAACATACACGAATCCAAGAAGATAAAGAAAAAAAGAAGCATTGGAAGAAATGGGGACCCTACCTCACGGATCGCCAATGGGGTACGGTGCGTGAAGATTACAGTTCCGACGGAGCAGCTTGGGAAAATGTCACCCACGACCATGCACGGAGCAAGGCCTATCGCTGGGGAGAAGAGGGAATCGCAGGAATCTCCGACCACCGGCAAATTATTTGCATGGCTTGGGCCTTTTGGAATGGCAAAGATCCATTTTTGAAGGAACGGTTTTTTGGATTGACAGGCAACCAAGGGAATCACGGGGAGGATGTCAAAGAAGTTTACTTCTACCAAGATTCTACCCCTACGCACAGCTACATGAAAATGCTGTACAAGTATCCACAGGCCGAGTTCCCCTACCAGAAGCTGGTAGATGAAAATAAAAAAGCAAGCAAACTTGAGAACGAGTACGAGTTATTAGATACCGGAATTTTTGATACTGACCGGTATTTTGACATCGTGATAGAATACGCCAAAGCCGACGCAGAGGATATTGTGGCTTCGGCCACCATCACCAACCGAGGTCCAGAAGCAGCAAAACTTTGGGTCCTGCCAACGGTCTGGTTTCGTAAATTTTGGTTTACAGGGCACGAACCCTTTATGCCCAAGATGACCCAGATCAATTCGGATTCCTTGAAAGCCTTTAATCCTAGGTCAGGGAACTATGTTTTCAGTTTCAAGGGACACCAAGAACTGGTTCTATGCGACAATGAAACCAACAGAGAACGGCTCTATGGCATCCCGAATGAGCGAAAATCTACCAAAGATGCCATCAACGATTACCTCCTGCATGGAGATGCTTCCAGACTTACCAACGGCACAGGTACCAAGGCTGCTGCCATCTATGAGTTGAACATCCCTGCAGGCGGCGAGGCTAAGGTTCAATTCCGAATGCAACGACACTTGGAAGAAAACTCACAAGAGGCAATTCCTGAGATTCTTGCAAAACGGAAAAAAGAAGCAGATGAATTCTACCAGGTTCTGCAAGAAAAAGTCTCCAATCCAGAGCATCAAGTCATTCAGCGCCAAGCCTATGCAGGCCTGCTCTGGTCCAAGCAGTTTTACTACTACGATGTCAGCCGCTGGCTAGAAGGAGATCCGGGACGCTACCAGCCTCCACAAGAACGGAAAAAAGGAAGGAATCACAGTTGGACACACCTGCAGAACTTTGACATCATTTCCATGCCCGACAAGTGGGAATACCCTTGGTATGCCGCTTGGGATTTGGCGTTTCACTGCATTCCATTGGCTCGAATCGATTCGGAATTTGCCAAAAATCAATTGCTCCTCCTTCTCAACGAGTGGTACATGCATCCCAATGGGCAGATTCCGGCCTATGAATGGAATTTTTCAGATGTAAATCCACCAGTACATGCTTATGCGGTTCAGCGGGTATACCAGATAGATAAAAAGCTCAATGGAGGAAAAGGCGACCAGCAATTTCTGGAGCGAGCCATGCACAAGCTCATGCTCAACTTCACCTGGTGGGTCAATCGGAAAGATTCCGAAGGCAACAATATCTTTGAGGGAGGATTCCTTGGCCTGGATAACATCTCCTTATTTGACCGAAACCATGCCCAATACTACCAAGGCAAACTAGAACAAGCAGATGGCACCTCCTGGATGGCCATGTTCTCGCTCAACATGCTTCGAATTGCCCTTGACCTCTGCGAACACAATACCGTCTACCAGTTTAGCGCAACCAAATTCCTAGAGCACTTCCTGTACATTGCCGGCGCAATGAATACCATCTCTTCGGAGCAAATATCCCTCTGGGATGACGAGGACAATTTCTTTTACGATGTGTTTCATTACCGTGGGAAGGAACCCAAAAAACTGAAAGTAAGGTCCATTGTCGGCTTAATCCCTCTTTTTGCGGTTGAGCCCATTCGCGAAGAGCTCTTTGACTCACTACCAGAATTCAAAAAGCGACTGGATTTCATTCTCAAAGAAAAACCCAAACTAGCCGCATTGGTTTCGAGTTGGGTTCAACCTGGATATGGAAAACGAAGACTTTTCTCTCTCCTTCGCGGACACCGCATGAAGAGCGTGCTCCAACGCATGCTCAATGAAACCGAATTTCTGAGTGAATTTGGCATCCGCTCGCTCTCCAAATACCACGAAAACAACCCCTATACCATGAAAATTAATGGGGACACGCTTTCGATTCGCTACACACCCGGAGAGGCAGACACCCAAATGTTTGGTGGAAACTCCAATTGGCGAGGGCCGATTTGGTTTCCAATCAACTTTTTGATCATGGAATCTTTGAAGAAGTTTGACAGCTACTACGGCGAAGACCTATCTATTGAATACCCCACCGGATCGGGCAAATTTCTTACCTTGGACATGATTGCCAAGGAGCTTTCGCTCCGCTGCATCTCAATATTCACTAGAGATAAAGATGGGAAACGACCCATGTATGGCAACCAAACCAAGTTTCAGGAAGATCCCCACTTCAAAGACCACCTGCTTTTCTTCGAATACTTCCATGGTGATAGCGGCAAAGGGCTAGGGGCATCCCATCAAACGGGTTGGACAGCTTTAGTGGCAGAAATGATCCATTCCTATTACCAACCCACAGCCAGTCACAGCGATGACACTTCTCCCCTTTTTAGAAGCTAATCGAATCGAAGCTGGTTGCGATGAAGTAGGCAGAGGCTGCCTAGCGGGCCCAGTGGTAGCTGCGACAGTAATTTTACCTTCAAACTACCGCAACCCCTGGATTCAAGACTCGAAAAAACTGACTAAAAAAACTCGGGAAGACTTAATTCAAGAAATCAAAGGAATGGCGCTCGGTTGGGCAATCGCGGAAGCCAGCGTCTCAGAAATAGACCAGATCAATATCCTCCAAGCTTCTTTCCTGGCCATGGAACGTGCCATTCTGCAACTCCCACAAGCACCCGAACACCTGTTGATTGATGGGAATCGATGGAAATCAACCCTTCCCTACTCCTACACCTGTGTGATCAAAGGGGATGGAAAATTTGCTTCCATTGCCGCCGCTTCCATACTAGCAAAAGTGTATCGGGATGAGTTGATGGAAAAACTAGCCCAAGAATTCCCCCACTATGGATGGGAACAAAATGCAGGCTACCCTACTAAAAAGCATCGGGAAGGAATCCAATCCCACGGAAGCTGCCTTTGGCACCGAAAAAGTTTTCAGCTACTTCCACTACAGCTATCCTTGGGACTGCACTAAAGCATAGCCCTTAGGCCATGTCTTTCATTTCACTGACTACCTTGGTGATGGTCTGCTTTGCATCGCCAAAGAGCATGAGGCAGTTTGGATACCCAAAGAGCTCATTTTCAACTCCTGCATAGCCTTTACCCATGCTTCGCTTGGATACAATCACCGTGCGCGCTTTGTCCGCATTCAAGATAGGCATGCCAAAAATCGGACTTTCTGGATTCGTTCTTGCAGCTGGATTGACCACATCGTTGGCTCCTACCACAAATACCAGATCCGTATTCGAGAAGTCCTCGTTGATGTCGTCCATCTCAATCAACTTGTCATAAGAGATATTGGCCTCGGCAAGGAGCACGTTCATGTGACCCGGCATACGTCCAGCAACTGGGTGGATGGCAAACCTAAAATTGATATTTCGCTTTTCACACTGCTCCATCAATTCACGGATCACGTGTTGCGCTTGGGCCACCGCCATGCCATAACCAGGCACTACAATCACCGAAGACGCAGAATCAAATAGCATGGCCGTTTCCTCCACACCAATCTCCTTCACCACTACTGCAGGGCCATCCGCTCCACCAGTAGCTACCGTTTGGCCAAAACCACCCAGCAAGACATTCACCAAGGAACGGTTCATGGCCTTGCACATGATCTGTGTCAAGATAATTCCTGAGGCACCTACGAGAGAGCCTGCCACAATTAGCACATTGTTATTCAAGATAAAACCGGTGGCGCAAGCAGCCATACCAGAGTACGAGTTGAGCAAGGAAATCACCACAGGCATATCCGCCCCTCCAATTGGAATCACCGTCATCACGCCTAGCAACAAGGAAATGACAATCAAAATCACAATGAAGGTGACCTGAGTAGGGTCTAGAAATACCAATACAGAAGCCGCAACAAAGGCAATCAATAAAAATAAGTTAAGCGCATGCTGCCCTTTGAAGGTGATGGGCTGCCCAGATACTTTTCCGTCCAACTTCAGGTAAGCGACCATGGAACCCGTAAAGGTCACCCCACCAATCAACAAGGATAAAACAATACTCGTCAGGTTGACGGCATCCAAAGAAGCCAGATTGGTCTCACTCTTGAGGTAATAATCGGACAAGGCCACTGCAAAGGATGCCAGTCCACCAAAGCCATTGAAAAGGGCTACCATTTCTGGAATTTTGGTCATTGGTACTTTGTAGGCATAGTACAAGCCAATCACAGAGCCAATTAACACACAGACACCTATTTCAATAAAGGTCAGCACTTCAAGGGTAAGTAGGGTGGCCACGATTGCAATCAGCATGCCTACGGCGGAGATAAAATTGCCTTTACGGGCATCTTTGGTTTTTCCCAAGTACTTGATGCCTATGATGAATAGCACAGAGGCTACTAGATAGGCGAGTTGAATTCCCGTGTTCATTTTTTCTTAAACATTTTAAGCATGCGATCAGTCACAGCGTAACCGCCGACCACATTGATGGTAGCCAAAACCAAGGCAAACATGCCCAACCACTTACTGAGGGTTGTATATCCCAATTCATTGCAAGCCATCAAAGCCCCAACAATGGTGATTCCTGAAATGGCATTTGAGCCAGACATCAAAGGGGTGTGCAAGGTGGGCGGCACCTTAGATATGAGTTCAAACCCGAGGTAACTCGCCAGGACAAGAACATAAATCAGTACAATTAGCGCTGAAATAGACATAGTTGATGGTTTTATTGAGAAAGAATTTGTTTGGTAAACGCGTGTACAAGTTCCCCTTGATGCGTAATCAATACTCCCTTGGTGATTTCATCCTCCAAGTCAAGAGTGATACCAGCCTCACTTACCAAATGAAAGGCAAGTGTACTGATGTTGGTTGCATAAAGCTGACTGGCATTGACAGGGAGCAAGGAGGGAAGATTGGATTCTCCAACTAGGGTCACTCCATGCTTGACTACGGTGGCGTTTTTCTCAGAGATGGCACAATTGCCTCCTGATTCTACGGCCATATCTACGATCACCGATCCAGCCTTCATGCTCTTGACCATGTCTTCAGTGACCAGAATCGGAGATTTTTTACCCATGACCAAGGCCGTAGTAATCACCAAATCCGCATCTTTGATTTTCTCGCGGATCAACTGCTGCTGCTTCTCTAAGTATTCTGCAGATACTTCCCGGGCATAACCTCCTTCGATTTTTACTCCTTCGGCACCCTCAACACTCAAATACCTACCCCCTAGGGACTCGACTTGTTCCTTCGTTTCGGGGCGCACATCGGTACACTCCACCACCGCTCCTAGCCTTTTGGCTGTAGCAATGGCCTGCAATCCTGCCACTCCAGCTCCAAAAATCAAAACACGTGCAGGTGTGATTGTTCCCGAAGCAGTCATCAGCAAGGGAAATATTTTTCCTAGATAATTTGCCCCGAGCAGCACAGCCTTATAGCCTGCAAGGTTGGCCTGAGAGGACAAGGCATCCATCTTTTGGGCACGAGAAATACGAGGGACCGCATCCATTGAAAAGGAACTGATGCGCTTGGCATTGAATGCCGCCAGCACTTCTGGGTGCTGATAGGCATACATGTAAGAAATGTAGGCCGCGCCTTCTTTCATCAAGGCTATTTCTTGTGGGGTCGCCAAATTAACTTTCAGCACCAAATCCGCCCCAAATGCATCTTTGGAAGTTCCAATAGTCGCACCTGCGGCTTCATAGTCTTGGTTCGAAAAATAGGATTTTTCCCCAGCGCCCGATTCCACGACCACGCCAAATCCTTTTTTCCGTAATAGTTTCACTACCTCTGGGCTCAAGGCCACTCGGTTTTCATATTCCTTGGTTTCTTTTACTACGCCGATGATCATGAACTGGGATTATCTTTAGGTATTGGAATTACTTAATTTTAAATACACGACTAATACTTCTAAAATAGAAGGCTAATTGGGAGGAATGGAAATAATACTTTGGAAGTATTCTATTTCGAATGAACGAAAACTTTAATTGAGAAGAAAATTCAAAAGAATGTTTTTAAAATTCACTGAGACTCGTTCCACAACCTCTAAACTTCAACCTTGCTTAAAAGTTTAATTTTTAGCCGAATACGGAATTTTTGATTTTTTCTTTGCCTTTCCCAAAAATCAACAGCAACTTGGGGAATATTGGAGTTTGGGCCTTAGAATTCGCGTTTCGGGAAGTTTAGCCTCCCGTAATCCCAGTTCTTGTTTGGCCTTTACCTATTTTGCTTGTCAATTACCAACCCCATGAAAAAACCAGAAACTCAATCTTCCGGTCAATCCCGAAGAGAATTTATCAAAAATGCAGCCATTGCCTCCTCTTTTTTCATTGTTCCTCGACATGTGCTTGGCGGAGTAGGATTCACCTCGCCTTCTGACCAGCTTGTTCTTGCTGCGATTGGTGCAGGAGGAAAAGGAAGGAGCGATATCCTCAATGCCTCTGTAAATGGCAGAGAGCGTGTTGTAGCCTTGTGCGACGTGGATTTCTCCGGTTCCGCCAAAGACTCGGTTGCCAGTTTTCCAAAAGCAAAGCTATTTGCAGATTACCGCAAAATGCTGGAGGAGATGAAGGAGATCGATGCGGTTACAATTTCTACTCCTGACCACGTACACGGTCCGGCAGCAAAGTTCTGCATGGAGCGCGGCAAGCACGTTTACGTACAAAAGCCAATGACACACAACATCCGGGAGGCGCGTCTGCTTACCCAGATGGCGAGAGACAAAAAAGTAGTGACCCAGATGGGTAATCAAGGCGCCTCCAATCCGCTGATGGACATGATCAAAGGCTGGATGGATTCCGATAAAATAGGCAAAGTATCCAAGGTACAGATCTGGACTAACCGTCCCGTATGGCCTCAAGGGGGTGCTTTCCCGAAGCCAGACCCAAGCAACAAGCCCTCTGACATGGAATGGGACCTTTGGCTAGGCCCAGCTCCAGAGATTCCTTTTACCCCTAACTTGCATCCTTTCAACTGGAGAGGATGGTGGGATTACGGAACAGGCGCACTTGGAGATGTAGGATGCCACTTGATGGATATTCCTTTCCGAATGCTTGGCCTACACTACCCACTTGATGCGGAATGCTCTGTGGGATCGGTGTATTCTCAAATGTGGACCGCAGATTATCATCCGGATGGATGCCCAGCCTCTTCGTTCATTACCCTTCATTACGGTCCAACTGCCAAGAATGGAGTTCCTCTGGAAATGACCTGGATGGATGGCGGTATTCGCCCTTCCCACCCAGATATCATTCCAGCAGACCACGACTTGGGAGGTGCCAATTCCGCCAATGGAGTCATGATGATCGGTGAAAAAGGAATCATTACACACAACATTAACGACAGCTCTCCGCTGATGCCGAAGCTTTACCTCTACGATGGCACCAAAGAATTTGGGCCTGACCGCATCGCTGGAACGGAACCTGAATATGGACACCAACGCAAGTGGGTAGATGCCTGCAAAGCTGGCTTTGGCTCTACCGAGCACAAAGGCCTCACCTCTTCCTTCGATTATGCTGGCCCAATGACCGAAACGGTATTGATGGGCAACCTGGCCATTCGCAGTTTCATGCTTCGAAGACCCAACAGCAAGGGACAGCAGGAATTCTTTGGTCGCAGAAAATTGCTCTGGGACGGAGAAAACATGCGGATCACCAACTTGGAGGAAGCCAACCAGTTTGTCGGCAGAACCTACAGAGCTGGATTTGAGATTTAAATCTCAAAAACCAATTGAATTTAACCGTGAGACAAGTGCTCACGGTTTTTTTATGCGTATTTTCATCCCTTCCTTTCGTAAAAATTCAGCCCATGAAGGCCCTTTTAATTGAATCATTTTCCCAAGCCCCTCGGGTCACCCAAGTGGCAGACCCAGAAACACCGGATCAAGGCATCCTCCTAGAAGTAAAGGCAACAGGCCTTTGCCGCAGTGATTGGCACGGTTGGATGGGGCATGATCCCGACATCGTCCTGCCGCATGTGCCAGGGCATGAATTTGCTGGGGTCATCCGTGAACTGGGCAAAGGAGTACGCAATTGGAAAGTAGGAGATCGGGTCACCGTTCCCTTTGTTTGTGCCTGTGGAACATGTCCCACTTGCCAAGCAGGGAACCAACAGATTTGCGACGATCAATATCAGCCTGGATTTACGCACTGGGGCTCTTTTGCTCAATATGTGGCCGTACACCGGGCAGAGACCAATCTGGTGAAATTACCCGACTCCGTTAGTTTTGAGGCTGCTGCAAGTTTGGGATGCCGATTTGCTACCTCCTTTCGTGCGGTAGTCGCGCAAGGCAAAGTGAGTGGGGGACAACTGGTAGCCGTGCATGGATGTGGAGGTGTAGGTTTATCTGCCATTATGATCGCAGCTGCGCAAGGTGCTACAGTCATTGCAGTGGACATCGATGCAACTAAATTGGCACTTGCCAAGGCGGCGGGTGCCACCTATTTGGTAAATGCGGCTAATGCCCCTGATGTCGCTTCGCATATTCTGGAACTCAGCAAGGGAGGGGTTCATGTATCCATCGACGCCTTGGGCAGTAAAGTGACCAGCTACAACTCGATTTCCTGTCTGCGAAAACGCGGAAAACACATCCAAGTTGGGCTTTTGGCAGGAAGTGAAGCCAATCCACCTGTTCCCATGCACCTCGTGATTGCCAAGGAACTAGAAATCATCGGTAGCCATGGCATGCAGGCCCATGCCTACCCCGAAATGATGCAGATGATTTTGGAACAAAAAATTGCTCCTGAGCAATTGATTGGAAGGAGAATTTCTCTTGAAGACGCCGCAGAAGCCTTGACGCGAATGGACTCCTTCGAAGAAAAAGGGATGGCAATGATTACTCAATTTTAAATCGGAAAATCACCTATGAAAAAAAGTAAAAAACGCTGGTTTTTCCAGTCTGTGGCTGGCTTACTCCTCACTGGGACAGGACTATCGACTTGCATTCATGCTGGAGTGGAAAAATTAGGGGGAGAAGATTGGTTTTGGACAGGTACTTTGGGCCTCGTGATTTTCCAGGCGGGATTGTGCCTGGTGATTGATGGTGTTCGGTACCGATAACTTGGCTACCTAAATCAAGTAATTCCTTTGCGTAGATAACTGATCTAGAAGGGTTTTAATTTGCTATTTTTGAACAGGAAAAATACTTTTTGATGCATTTTTTTTGGTATATTGAAATAAATATTAATCCATTTTTTCCAAAGAAGGTCTAACAAAAAAATCTAAAACTTATGATCAAGAAAATCACCTTCGCCGTAATCGTCATCTTGGTAGGCATCCAGTTTATCCCCATGAAAAAAAATGAATCGGGAACCACTGATTTTGACCTTACCACAAATTACCAAGTTCCCGAACATGTCGCTACGATTATGAAAGGTGCTTGCAACGATTGCCACAGCAACACATCCACATATCCTTGGTACAGCAACATTCAGCCGGTAGGATTTTGGCTCAACCATCACATCGAGGAAGGCAAAGGACATTTGAACTTTTCACAGTTTACCTCGCTTCCCCTTCGCGTACAAAACCACAAGTTTGAAGAAATTGTAGAGATGGTTGAAGAGAAAGAAATGCCACTTCCCTCCTACACCTATATGGGGCTGCATCCTGAAGCCAACCTTTCCGATGCAGACCGAAAAGTGCTGGTAGATTGGGCCAAAGAGCAAATGGCCATGCTTGCCGCCACCTATCCAGCTGACAGCTTAAAGATGAAGCCCAGACCAGCTCCAGCACAATAAGAAACTTACTTTTAACTAGACTGGGACCGAATAAATCCCAGTCTATTTTTTTATACTACCCCTTCTACCATGAAAAAATTTAAAGATACAACAGTTCGATGGGGAGTAATTGGCGTGGGAAAGGTCTGCGAACTCAAGTCCGCTCCAGCGATGAACACCATCCCAAATAGCAAGCTCGTTGCTGTCATGCGGAGAGATGCGGCCAAAGCAGAGGACTATGCGCTTCGTCATGAGGTTTCCAAATGGTACAGCAAGGCTGCTGATTTGATACATGATCCGGAGGTCAACGCCATCTACATTGCCACCCCACCCCATGTCCACTTAGAACTCACCCAGCTGGCAGCCGCAGCAGGCAAACCGGTCTACGTGGAAAAGCCAATGGCGAGAACCTACGCAGAATGCCTGCAAATGATCAAAGCATGTGAAGAAGCGAGCGTCCCGCTATTTGTAGCGTACTACCGAAGAAAGTTGCCTCATTTTTTGAAAATCAAAGAGCTACTGGACCAAGGCGAGCTTGGTACCCTTCGGACGGTGCACATCAACTTGAAACAAGTCCTAACTCCCAATCTAGTGAGCCAAACCGAGACCAATTGGCGTGTAATTCCTGAAATCGCAGGGGGTGGTTATTTTTATGACCTAGCCTCCCACCAACTGGACTTGTTGGATTACTTTTTTGGTAAAATCACACATGCAGCTGGCTTTTCTACTAACCAAGCAAAGGCTTATGCTGCGGAAGATCTAGTTACAGGAAGTTTTGTCTTTGAAAATGGGGTAATGGGTACCGGGAATTGGTGCTTTACGACCTCAAGTGCGTCGGAAATCGACGAAATAGTCATTGATGGATCAAAAGGGCAAATCCGTTTTCCTACGTTTGGAGAAGGTGCATTTACCCTGCTCAGACCGAATCAAAAGCCACTTCATTTTCACTTGGAACTACCCAGGCACATCCAACGACCGCTGATCCAAAGTATAGTAGAAGAATTACTCGGCAAAGGAACTTGTCCAAGCACAGGGATTACTGCTGCACGGACCAACTGGGTACTAGAGGAAATTGTAAAAAACCGGATTTAAATGTGTATCACTAATCGAACATGCGCGAAAGAAACTTAACCCTAGAAAACTACCTAGATCACCATTACCTACATCGAAGTAATTGGCTGAGAGCGGCGGTGTTGGGTGCGAATGACGGCATCATTTCCATTTCCAGTCTTGCCATCGGAATAGCAGCTGCAAGCACCACCCGTGAACCGATTGTATTGGCCACAGTAGCAGGCTTAGTGGCCGGTGCCTTATCCATGGCAGCAGGGGAATACGTTTCCGTCAGCTCCCAGACAGATATAGAGAAGGCAGATAAAGAACGGGAAATCCTAGAACTCAAGGATTATCCCGAGAAAGAGTTGCATGTGTTGGCGCAGATTTATGAAAAGCGAGGACTAAAAAAAGAAACTGCGAGATTGGTAGCCCTTGAGCTTACTGAAAAGGATGCCTTGGCTGCACACTTGCGTGATGAATTGGGGATCAATGAAATGAACCAAGCAAATCCGATTCAGGCAGCTTTCGCTTCTGGAGCCTCGTTTACAGTAGGTGGTATTTTGCCTTTGCTCCTGGTGCTTTTGGCTCCTGTCACGGGGATGGAATATTGGCTCTATGGATTCACCTTACTTTTTCTCATACTGCTTGGTGCTGCATCCGCAAAAGCAGGTGGATCGAGCCTGAGCAAAGCCATATGGAGAATAACCCTCTGGGGAACCCTGGCCATGGGACTTTCTGCGGGGGTCGGCTATTTGTTTGGAGTAAACGTATAACTACTATCCCTGAAAAAAATGAAGGTCAGCCCGATTAGCAAAAAAGAAATTCCGAGAGGAGAAGAAATCAAAGGGCAAGACCTTCGAGAAGGAATCTTCAACTTGATACAGGGCCAATTTCCAGCCTTCACCAAAGATGATTACATTTCAAACAGTGAATTGAACACCTACCGAAGGTTGTATTTGACCTCACTAATTCTCGAAGAAAGGGGGGAACTCGCAGCCATTGATTTAGAGGTAATGGACGCCATTAAAAACAACTCCATCCTCTCTGAAAATATTCACGAAAAGAAAGCTGGTAAACTCACCTTTGGACAAAAGCTTGCTGATCAAGTGGCATCCTTCGGCGGAAGTTGGTTTTTTATCATCAGCTTTTTTTCTTTTATCCTCGGCTGGATCATCCTAAATGCATGGCTTTTGGGGAGCAGACCCTACGACCCTTTTCCCTTTATCCTACTCAATCTGATTCTTTCTTGTTTGGCAGCTATCCAAGCCCCCATCATCATGATGAGCCAAAATAGACAAGAACAAAAAGACCGAAAGCGGAACGAACAAGACTACAAAATCAATCTAAAAGCTGAACTTGAAATCAAGATTCTAAGTGAAAAAATTGACCATCTATTGGTTCACCACAACAAAAAGCTGTTGGAGATTCAAGAGGTGCAAACCGATTACTTGGAAGACTTGATAAAGGCCGTCAAAAACCCAGATCGGAAAATAGGCTTGTAGCGAAAGCTCATTTGAGCTCCTACTTTTTCAGGGCCAGCCCCTTCATTTCCTTTTTCAATCGCGCTACATTATTTCGGGTTTTTCTTAGATTTAAGACCTACTAATGCTTAGCCCCTATGAAACGGATTTTTCTAGTTCTATTCCTACTTGGTTCGCTTACCGCGAATTCCCAAACCTTTGACTCTTCCCTACCCCTCAAATACCGAAATATTGGACCTTTCCGAGGAGGAAGGTCGGTAGCTGCTTCAGGGGTAGTTCAAGACCCGCTCACCTATTACTTTGGTACTACGGGTGGAGGCCTTTGGAAAACCAGCGATGCAGGACAGCATTGGGAAAATATCTCCGATGGATTTTTTGCTACCAGCTCCATTGGTGCAGTGGCAGTAGCCGAAAGCAATCCCAACATCGTCTATGTGGGAATGGGTGAACATGCACCCCGAGGGGTCATGACCTCCTACGGCGACGGAGTATACAAATCCACCGATGCCGGAAAAACCTGGAAAAAATTGGGTTTGGAGAAAACCCAACACATCTCTCGAATTCAAATTCATCCTAGCAACCCAGATGTACTTTATGTGGCTGCCCAAGGAGCCCTTCATGCTCCAAACGAGGACCGTGGGGTATACAAAAGCATCGATGGAGGCTTGACTTGGGAAAAAATCCTGTTTGTAGACAACATGACCGGTGCAGTGGAACTGTCCATGGACATGAACTACCCAGAAATCCTCTACGCCGCCATGTGGGAGCACCAGCGCTTTCCTTGGCAAGTGAAGTCAGGAGGTCCTGGATCAGGATTGTACAAATCCACCGACGCTGGAAAAACCTGGAATAAAATTCACAAGGGCCTACCAGAGGAAAAAGGAAAGATGGCCATCTCCGTTTCTCGAGCAAATTCCAACAAGGTCTACGCCTTGATAGAAAGCAATACTGAGAAAGATTTGGGAGGACTATTTGTGTCTGAAGATGCAGGTGAAAGCTGGTCCCTCATCAACAAGAGCAACCGATTGACGCAGCGCGCTTGGTACTACATCGAAGTCTTTGCAGATCCTGTTAACGAGCACAAGGTATATGTGCAGAGCGCTCCATTCTTAGTTTCGATTGATGGTGGCAAAACTTTTGAAGGCATCGATGGCCCACACGGCGACTACCATGACCTCTGGATCAACCCCAAAAACCCCAACAACCTACTCCTTGCCGATGATGGCGGCGGATCCATATCCTTCAATGGCGGCAAGACCTGGTCTACTCAGAGCAACATGCCTACGGCCCAGTTTTACCGCATCAATGTCGACAACCAGTTTCCTTACCGCATCTACGGTGGACAGCAGGACAACACATCTGTAGTGATCTCTAGCATAGGCCTAGGCCGAGGTGGAATTACTCAGGAGCATTGGAACAATTCTGCAGGCGGTGAGTCTGCCTTCTTAGCCTTTGATCCGAATAACCCACGCTACGTGTTAGGTGGTAGCTACCAAGGTACCATTGAGGTGTTGGATATGGAAACGCAAGGTTCCACCAACATCATGGCAGCACCGATCCAGTACCTAGGCATGGATGCCAAGGACATGAAGTACCGGTACAACTGGAACGCACCCATCATCTGGTCCCAGCACGAACCGAACACCTATTACCATGGTGCGCAGGTACTCTTGAAAACGCAAGATTGGGGTAAAACCTGGAAAGAGGTTTCTCCAGACCTCACCCGAAACGAAAAGTCCAAGCAAGGCAAAGGAGGAGTTCCCTTCACCAATGAGGCTGTGGGAGCTGAAAACTACGGTACCCTTGCCTATGTGATTGAAAGCTCACATGCAGCGGGTACCATTTGGACTGGAAGTGACGACGGCCTCGTCCAACTGACCCGAGATGCTGGTAAAACTTGGACCAATGTCACGCCTAAGGACCTCAAAGAGTGCTTGATCAACGCGATCGAGGTTTCTCCCCATGATCCTGCTACGGCCTACATCGCGACCACGCGCTATAAATTCAACGACTATACGCCTGCGATCTACAAGACTACAGATTATGGAAAAACCTGGACCAACATTTCCAAAGGGATTCCTTACGGAGCCTTCACTCGGGTGGTCCGTGAAGATGCGAAGGTGAAAAATCTGCTTTTTGCAGGCACCGAACAAGGCATGTACCTCTCCAAGGATGGAGGGCTCAATTGGGCGAGTTTTCAACTCAACCTGCCCGTCACTCCCATCACGGACCTCAAAGTGGCGCATGATGACCTAATCGTGGCTACGGCTGGTAGATCCTACTGGATCTTGGATGAACTCAATGCCGTACGGGAAGTAAAAGCTAGAGTGGAAAAGGTCAGCCTTTACACCCCAGAAAAAGCGCTTTTAGGCAGTTGGTATTCTTCCATGAATGGGGGGAACCTAGACGGATATACGGGAACCAACCCTTTCCAAGGACAAAACCCTGCCTCTGGAATGGTGATTTATTACCAGCTGCCGCAAACTTTTGCGGACAGTACCGAATTGACATTGGAAATTCACGATGCCCAAGGGAATCTGGTTCGCAAAATCAGTTCAAAAAGAAACCCTGACTTCCAGTCCTACGATGGAGGACCATCACCTGACCCTACACTTTCTACCCGAAAAGGAGTCAATCGATTCGTTTGGGACCTGCGCTACCCTACCGTGCCTGGAATACCAACCGCCTACATCGAATCTAGTTTCCGAGGACATAAAGCCATCCCAGGTACCTACACCTTGAAATTAAGTGCTGCTGGATTCACAGCAGAAGCGAAGGGTGAAATTCAGGATGTGCCAGGAAGTAAGCTGAGCGCATCTGATTTTCAAGCCTATCACCAGTGGATGAGTACACTAGAAGGGGAAGTCACTCAGATGCACCAGCTCGTCAATACCGCCAAAGGATACCAGGATCAATTGAAAGACTTGGTGGGGCGCTTGGATGGTAAGACAGAATTCCAAGAAGTTAAAGTAGCCGCTCAAGCACTCATCAAAGAATTGACGGCCTGGGACGAGTCCATGGTGCAACGCAAATCCACCGCTTACGACGACGTGGAGAACTTCCCCAACAAGTTTACGGCCAACTTCCTATTCATGATGAATCACGGCGAGAGCAGTATTCCAAGCATCAACGAAGGGACCAAAGCACGGCATGCGGAGTTGATGGAGCAGTGGAAGCCACTGGAGGCAGAGGGCAAGCGTTTGGTAGAAAAAGCCATCCCAACATTCAATGCGCTCGCCAAAGAAAAAGGAGTGGGTGTGCTGTTTTTGAAATAAACTAGCTTCCCAAATTCAACTTGCAGCTGGAATCAGGTGATTTCTGATTCCAGCTGCTAACTCAAGTTATTCCGAAGACCCGCAAACCGAAACGCATGCGACACCTCCCTTTTTTACTCGCTATTTTGATTTATACATCCTGCAATTCAAAAGCTCCTTCCCAAAATGAAGGAGATGCCTTGGCTACAGTCGATTCCATTTTTACGACGCCCCTGGGCAAAGTATTTGAAATTCCGGAACCAAGTGAAGTCACACTAGCAAACTATACGGAAGCCAAAAAGGAGTACGAAGCCAATCCTAAAGATGTAGAGGCACTTATTTGGTACGGGAGAAGAACTGCCTACTTGGGGCAATACCAACAAGCAATCGCTATCTACACGGAAGGAATCACGAACTTCCCCCAGGATGCTCGCCTGTATCGGCACCGGGGTCACCGGTACATCAGCATCCGAGAGTACGGCAAAGCCATTGCAGATTTCGAAAAAGCAGCAACCCTTATCCAAGGCACAGCAGACCAGATCGAGCCAGACGGTTTACCGAATGCGCAAAATATACCCTTAAGTTCACTCCATAGCAATGTCTGGTACCACCTCGGCCTGGCCTATTACCTCACACACCAGTACGAAAAAGCCTACCAAGCTTACCTCAAGTGCAGAGACAGTGGGTCCAACTACGACAATATCGTGTCCAGTACCCACTGGTTGTTCATGATTCAGCAGCGCTTGGAAAATCCTAAAAAAGCAGATTCACTACTTGCCCCAATTCAACGCGAGGGGATTGTGATCGAAAACCAGGCCTATGCAGACCTATGTGGCTTGTACAAAGGCTGGCTATCGGCAGATTCGCTTGCAGCAAAGGGCGCTGGCAGTCCTTCTCAAGACGCGATGCGCTATGGCCTTGCCAACTGGCATTTGTATCATGGAGATACTACCCAAGCCCGGCAGTTAATGGAAGGCTTGATGGAGGAAAAAGCATTCACTTCCTTTGGCTATTTGGCTGCCGAGAGTGACCTACTCTATTATTTTTCAAAAGACAAGTAGTAAGATTTTTCACAGCTATCAAGTAGTCACCTGTGGGGCCTTGATACTCAGTACCGCCCTATCGGTGTTAAAAATCAAAGTTTCGGTAGTTCCGATTTGGTAACTGGGCATTCCCTTACGCGATGCAGATGCAAGGGCTACAATCGCAATGCCTTTGGCCACACAAAATGAATGAATACCAGCTACGACATTGGTGTTATTGACTACATGACTATGTAAAATAACTTCTTCATTGCCTTTAGAGAAGGATGCCATATCCCGTTCTGCTTCGCTGGTATTCACAAAATGGGCTGGTGTATTGACATAAACCAAATGAAGTGAGGCGCTAAACAATTTGACAAAAGGGATAAAAATATCGAAAACTTGTTTGGACGATTCAGTAAAGAGGGAAGCAAAAGCCAATTTTCGAAACGCATTGCCATCTAAGGCTTTTTTAACTGCCAATACAGGACATGGAGCGTTTCTTAGCACATTTTGAAGTGTTGAACCGATAAATTTACCCTCGGTAAAGCCTTTTCCATAAGCCCCCAAGACCACCAAATCTACCTGCTGCGCATCGATTACTCGGAGAATTTGCTCGGCAGGCACCCCGATTTTAACGACCACCTGAACCTCGTTTTTTGAAAAAGACATCATTTTTAGATACTCCGGAATACGTGCGGAAGCCTCATCCAATTCGAGTTGCAGGTCAGGATAGTTTTTCCTAGCCTTTTCGGGAAGAAGGTCCCAATCAATTTGTGAGGGGATTACAGTCACAGAAATGAGTTGAACCGATGCTTTTGCGGCTATCTTTTTAGCGCTTTGCAAGGCTGCAAGTGCATATTCTGAAAAATCAAAAGGGACTAGAATCGTTTTCATGGCAACAGGATTTAGTATTCGTGTTGCCAAAAATCAAAAAAAGTAATGCGAAATAACCTGTTGAAAATCAGTTAAAAACAAGATTTAAATTAGGTATTCCTCCAAAATTAAAATGCATACTCCATCTTTTGATTGCAGCGTCCATAAGCACCGCATTCGAGTTCGCAGGGCACAAAACCAAGCCGATGGTAGAGTTTAATGGCGGCCTCCAACTTGGTATGGGTGTAGAGACGAACTTTTGTAGCTCCTTTTTGGCGGGCAACCTCTAGGATCTGTTTTCCAAGCAGTTCCCCTGCTCCTTTTCCTTGAAATTCAGGCGAAACCCCCATTTTAATCATTTCCCAAACGCCCTCCTCACTGGGGATTAGGGCTACTGTTCCTGCAATTCGCTCTCCTATTTTGGCAAAAATGATTTCTCCTCCCTTTGCCAAAATAGTTTGTTCTGGATTTTCCAATTGAGCCAGATCAAAGGGCTCCAAGGAAAAATACTGCGTCACCCAAGCCTTGTTGATGGATTCAAAATAGGGTTGCAGAGCAGGTGAAAAGGGAATTATTTCAAAGGAATCTTGAGCCATAAAGAGAAAATTTTACCAAAAGTAAGCCAAATCAAGTAGCTTAGAAATCAAAATAATTCAGATGAATATGAAAAATACGTTCTTACTTCTTTGCCTCCTACTCTTCAGTGGTCTCGTGACAGAAGCCACCGCGCAAACTCCCGCAGAAAAAATTCAGCAACTAGGTTTGCAGGTACCTGAAATAAGCCAACCCATTGCCAACTATGTCAAGTGGAAGCAGGTGGGCAACTTGCTTTACCTTGCTGGTTCGGGCCCTAAAATCTACGGAAAAGTGGGGGCAGACTTAAGCACCGAAGAAGGCTATGCAGCAGCCAAGGCAACCGGATTAGAAATCATTGCCGTGCTTCAAGCCGCAACTGGTGATCTGGGACGAATCAAGCAGTTTGTCAAGGTTTTGGGTATGGTCAATTGCACACCCGAGTACACGGCTCAGCCAGCCGTCATCAATGGATTTTCTGACCTGATGGTGGCAGTATTTGGTGAAAAAGGCAAGCATGCCAGATCAGCTGTTGGGGTAGGCTCACTTCCCAATAATATGGCGGTAGAAATCGAGGTAATCGTCGAGTTGGAAGACAAGTAAGCACTACCGGAAGTATCTGGTGCACGTTTTCTAAAACAAGCTCCCCTGAAAAGGATGGCCCTCTAACTCCAAGAGGGCTTTTTTCTTGTCCAAGCCTCCTGCATATCCGGTGAGGCTTCCATTCGTTCCGATGATGCGATGGCAGGGCAAAATAATCAACAAGGGATTGGCTCCAATGGCCGTACCTACTGCTCGAATTGCAGCGGGATTGCCGAGCTGCTCGGCCAACTTCGCATAGGTAGTGGTTTGTCCGAAGGGGATTTTTCCCACGGCCAACCATACCTTCCGTTGGAAGTCCGTGCCTCCCAAACCAATCGGCAGGTTGAAGATTTTTCGTTGCCCCGAAAAGTACTCCCCCAACTGCTTTTGGGTTTCAAGCAGAAGCGGATCCAAGAGTTCACCCTCCACGGGCTGTTGGGTAAATTTCAATTCCGAAAGGCAGTCTTCTCGGATGCTGAGCTGGATATTTCCTAAAGGGGTAGCGATGATGGGCATGGGATACAGGGAAGATTTTTTAGCTGATGCACAAGCGGTATTTCCAGACTTCGCGAACTTGTTCAAAGTCCACTTCAAAGGGAGGATAGATCGGATTGGCGGAGCAGAGTAAGATTTTTTGTTGTTGGGGATGTCGCTTGTACCCAATCTTAAAGGTAACCCCATCCTGTTCTGTCACGATAACGTAGCGATCTCCATCCTTCAAGCGGGTCCAGTCCTCTACGTATTCGCATACGATCCAGGCACCATCTGGGATGGGAAGCATGGAGTCTCCATCTACTTGAAAGACCCGGTGTTTCTTGTTGGTAGGAAGAAAAGGCAAAGAAAACCTCGGCAAGTCAGAAATAAACTCTGGATCGGCAAATCCTGCCAGGTAACTTGCTTTGGCCCGTTGCGATACTACTTCAATCAACTCCCGCCCCGAGGCATCTACCGTGGTAGAAAGAATGCGAAGATTACGCCCTCGGAGAAACTGGTCCGTTTCCAATAGTTCGCGCAACTTGTATTCCGAATAGGAAGTCAAATCCTCCCGAGCCAACACATCCAGGGACACCTTGAGGTAATCGGCAAACAAAAGGAGTACCTCCAAAGGAGGGGTTATGCTCAATTCGTAGCCGGCCAACTTGGACCGGGAAATTCCTAGGGCTTGAGCAAGCGCCTCCTGAGTCAAGCCTTTCTTTTTGCGGAGAAATTTTAAGTTAGTATGGATGCTCATTGCCTCAGTTTTTAATACACTTGAAATACAATGGAAATACACTAGAAATAAATCCCGCAAGCGGGATGAAATAAGGATTACAGCTTTCCAGACAATTGCTCTTTAGCGGCATAAGTTGATTTAATCATGTTATTTAGCCTTACTTGAATATCGGATTTTATTTTGTTGATCTGCTCGAATTCTTGGTCAAAAACTACTCCTCTTTCAAAACCCAAATCTATCCAATGGTCTACTCCTTCAGACAAGGATGCTCTAGAGATATAGTAGAACCGGGCTTTTTCGGAAAAATGAAATCTAGCATAACCTTCTGCCACATTTGCACCTACGGAATCGACAGATTCTAACATTTGATCTCCCCAGACTTTCCGCTGCTGAAATGCAAGTCGCTGATAAATCACCCAAGCCATTGAAGATAGCCTTCTTGTCATGCGATATACCTCCAATTCCTGTAGCGGAATAAATTTTTTATTGACTTCCATATCAAAAAATAATTAGTTCTTCTAGGCTTATTTCTCCCCGCTTGCGGGGTCTATCTCTACCGTATTTCTACTGTATTCCTATTTCTCCCCGCTTGAGGGGACTATTTCTACCGTATCTCTACCCTATTTCCATCCTATTTCTCTTTCTCCCCGCTTGCGGGGTCTATTTCTATCGTATTTCTATCGTATTTCTCTTTCTCCCCGACAACTTTCGTCTCTAAACGATTCAAAGATAAAATTTTTGTTTAATATATAAACATTAAAATGTTTAAATAATTAACAAATTGATGGAAGAAAAGCGAAGTATCGTGCACCTGGATCTGGACACCTTTTTTGTGTCCGTAGAGCGGCTTTTTGACGACCGACTCAAGGGCAAGCCGATCCTCATTGGAGGGGCGAGTGACCGAGGAGTCGTCGCCTCCTGCAGCTACGAAGCACGGAAATTTGGCGTGCACTCCGCCATGCCCATGCGCACCGCTAGGCAACTCTGTCCCGAAGCAATTGTCGTGCGCGGAGACTTTGAAAAGTACAGCCAAAAATCTCAAGAAATCACCGAAATCATCCGAGAGGGTGTTCCCCTTTTTGAAAAAGCCTCCATCGATGAATTCTACATCGACCTCAC